>DATMOE010000260.1:0-4369 GCA_035568435.1 Herbaspirillum sp.
CCGAGCGGAAACCTAAACTTAATGCTTTGCAGCTTGCCCATGGGGGAGGGGCAAGGGAATAATGTTTAGTTAACGGTCGGGATGGCGCCACCGGAATATCCGATTGCGCGTCGTGCACACCCTCTGCAAAGCAATGAAAAAAATTGAATTTAATTGCTGATTTCATGATGTATTTCCTATGAATTTTCGTATGACCAACTTGATTTTTGGAACGACAAAATTTGGCTGCGAATTTTCTGCACGCGATGGACCTACGTACGAGTTTGAAGAGGACAATTGATGAAAAGCACGGACTGCATTTCAGTTAAAGATTTGTTTTTTTAGTGTAATGAAGACTCGACGGCGGTAAAGAACGTTGCGCTCAATGACCGAAATGATAATTTTTATGGGACGTCAGAAATGAACGTGGGACACGACGCCACTAGGCGCGAATGTTTTGAACGGCTAGGCAACGACCGGTTTTCGTGAAGAAAATTTCTCAGTTTGTGAAGCAAAATCTCGCCTCACCCGAACGCCAAATGCACGGGCTATTTTTGAGAATTAAATGGCAAACTACAGCGCGGTTTTAAGTGAATTGGACAATTGTCCACAGGGAATTGATGCCAGAATCTGGCTTAGAAAATCTTACCGACAGCTCTCCTATTTTCAGGAAACAGGAGAGTGTTTAGACTGAGGAGACATATGCGCCTACAGTATTTGTATGGTCAAACGCCATGGTGAATCATTGAGTACTACCTGCCACATAGTGACAGGGGTTATTTTAATATAGATTTTTACGTTTCCGCAATATTTTTTTTACGTTTCTGCAATATTTTTTGCGTGTCAGGCTTTTATGCGTCCAGCAAGCCCCGCAGCAAACCCACAGTCCGCCCCGTCGCCCCCTGATGCTGCCGCGCAAACCCTTGCGCAGCTTGCCCCATCGCAGCACGTCGCTCAGCATCATCAAACAACGCCAACGCACTTCGCAACATCCCCTCGGCATCCGCAACACGCAACGCCCCGCCCACAGCAATCGCATCCTCCGTACTCTGTGCAAAATTAAACGTATGAGGACCAATCAATACCGGCTTGCCGACGGTGGCCGCCTCAATCAGATTCTGCCCTCCCAGCGGCAACAAACTCCCGCCGATAAACGCAACATCGCAGGCAGCGTAATACGCAAACATCTCGCCCATGGTATCGCCCAGCAATACCCTGACCGATGCCGGCAACGCCTCGCGATCGTTTAAAGCAGAACGGCGCTGCATGCCCAGCCCCGGATCAGCAGCGATCAACTCGGCCACCGCATCGAAACGTTGCGGATGACGCGGCACAATGACAATCAGCAAATCGCCAAGAATGGCGCGATCCACGCCGGCCAGGGCCGATAAAATCAAAGCCTCTTCGCCCTCCCGTGTGCTGGCGCACAACAGCACAGGGCGCTGGCCGATCTGCGCGCGCCATTGCATCCCCCGCTGCAGCATCACAGCCGGCGGCGCGACATCGAATTTCAAACTGCCGGTGACATGCACATTAGCCGCGCCGAAACGCTTGAGCCGTCCGGCGTCGGCATCGGTTTGCGCCGCGACCAATTTCAGACCGGCAGCCGCTTCCAGCATCAAACTTTCAAAGCGCTTACCGCGCCGCAACGAGCGCTCCGACAAGCGCGCATTGACCAACGCCACCGGCACCCGATAGCGCACGCATTGCGCCACCATATTCGGCCACACTTCGGTTTCCATCAGAATGCTGATGCGCGGCTTGAAATAGCGCAGGAAGCGGGCCGCCATCCAGCCCATATCGTAAGGCAGATAGCTCTGCACAAAGCGCGCGCCATAATGGGCAAACAACTGCTGACCGGTAGCACGGCCGGTCGCCGTCATATGCGTGAGTAGCAAACCATGATCGGGAAAATCCGCCAGCAAGGCATCGATCAGCGGCTGCGCTGCGCGCGTTTCGCCGACCGAGACCGCATGCACCCATAACAGCGGCCGATCATTGCTATTTGTGCCACTCAATTGACGATAGAAACCGAAACGCTCGGCAATGTGCTGACGATAACCGGGTTCCGCCCGGCCGCGCCGCCACAGCTTCAGTAGCACGAATGGCATCGCCAGCGACCACACCGCGGAATAGAAAAACCGCATCAAAGCAGGCTATGGCCGCTAAGCCGCGTCAGAATCGCCAAGGGGCTGGCAGCGGGATCGTATTGTTTTGCGCCGGCAGATGCAAGGTCTGCTCCAGCATATATTGCCCGGACATGACCGCATGCGAAGCCTGATCCGAAAAGCAGATCCAGACCGATCCGGCGGCAAACGGCATCGTGACCTGCTGCGCGCCGGTTTGATAAGCCGCATCGGATTTCATGCCATCGTGCAACTGCAGCATCAGATGGTCGTATTCGCTGCGGAGGGATTTGGTGATCTTTAATCCATGCAGCAGATTAGCCTGCCAGCGCCGATAGGGTTTGGCGCGTGGCAGAAATCGCTGCGCCACCATTTCAAACGGTTCGCCGACCCGCCACACGCGTGGCTGGCCGTTAGGATTGATGTTGGCGAATACACGCAGAATCCGCTCGCCATGATTCGGCCGCGACGGAAAGGCATCTACGTGCAAACGCTTGTCGTCGGCACGCCATGATTGCGCGCGGGATTCGACCTGCATCGGCCGGTAGCTGGTCGGCGCCAGGCGCAAGTATTCTTTATAGTCGGGCAACAGCGAATGAATCAACTCCAGCGCCTGTTCGCGGAAACGCCCGATCATCAACGCCAATGCCAACTGTGTGGCGGTATCGCCGGCCGCGCCCTTCAGATGCCCGTGGGCATCCAGACTGATGTTGCGTGCTTTCGGGTCGCGCACATCCGGTGTCAGCAACGCCTGTTCCGATGGCAGCAATTCGAAGGATAATTTTGAAAAATACAAAACCTTGCCCGCTTCGAGCGCGGCAATCCACGCCGGATTTGGCGTCTGGGCCACCCATACAGATAGAGAGGTTTCGATGATTTGTTGTTCCATGCCCGGTATTATGCCTCTTATGCCCATCGATTTGCATCGTCGGAAAGCAAGGCCGCGGCGGAGTCTGTCGGCCCTAGCAAACT
Source organism: Herbaspirillum sp. (assembly GCA_035568435.1). Taxonomy (GTDB): domain Bacteria; phylum Pseudomonadota; class Gammaproteobacteria; order Burkholderiales; family Burkholderiaceae_D; genus Herbaspirillum. Next base: position 3,078 of record DATMOE010000260.1, read on the forward strand.
GTCAATGGCTACGCGGACTTCGGCTACCGACGGTTCGATGCCGGTATCGCCCAGATTAACGATCCGCGGCGACCAATAGCCTTCTGTCTTCCAGCGCGGCGTAGCGATGTAGAGTTCGATCGTGGGGCGGCCATAGGCGGCAGCAACGTGCGTCAGACCAGTATCGACACCGACTACCAGCGCCGCACACTGCGCCAACGCAATCGCATCGATCAAACTCAGGGACGGTAATACTTTCACATTCGGTAATTGCGCCGCAATTTGCTGCGCTCGGGCATACTCTTCGGCATTTCCCCACGGCAGCAGCACCGGCAGGCCGCGCGCAGTTAAAGCGCTGGCGATTTCGCGCCAGGATGCAATCGGCCATTGTTTATCGGCGCCTGCGGTGCCGTGGAAGAAAACGGCGTATTCGCCGGTTCCCTGCCATAGCGGCGATAGTGTACTCAGCGGGTTCTGCAATGCAAAATCGATGGCATCCGGCACCGCATATCCCAGTGCCTGCGCCGCCACTGCACGGCCCCGCGCCACCGCATGCGAGCGTAGATCGACCGGCACGCTGACGCTATGAAATAGTCGGGACAAGGGTTCGTAACCGGAATCCTCGGTCGCGTTGGCCAGCCCGATCCGCTTGCCACCCGGCGCCAGCCTTGCCAGCCGCATTACTAGGCCGGTTTTCAGCAAACCCTGGGTATCGAGAATCAAATCGTATGGGAGCGCGCGCAAATGATGGTAAAACGCCGCAATTTCGGCACGCACCGAGGCTGATGATAATTGCTTGCGCCAGCGGCGTAAGGCGATCGGGATAATGGTGCGGACATGGGGATTGAGACGGACCAGATCGGTGTAAGCTTCTTCGACTACCCAATCGATTTTGGCCTCTGGGAAATGGCGATGCACATCGGCCAGCAGGGGCATGTTGTGCACTACGTCGCCTAGCGAGGAGACTCGGACGATCAGGATGTTCAAATTAAACCCGCGACATAAGATGAGCGGCCGCCGGTATTAAACCGCAGCGGCATTTTCTTTCAGATAGACCAGATCGACCAGTTCGGCATGCGCCGTGTAACCGCTGACCAGCCGCTCCAGAATGGATCGAATCGCTTCCACCTGATTATCCTGCACGGCAAGCGCGAGAAACTGTAGCTCATCGGAAAGCACATCCCATGGCAGAAACTCTTCCTGCGCTTTCATGATGCGGGAATGTGCGGTCGGTTGCGGATTTTCACCGATCAACAACTCTTCGTATAATTTTTCGCCGGGACGTAAGCCGGTGACTTTGATCTCGATGTCGC
>DATMOE010000261.1:0-5874 GCA_035568435.1 Herbaspirillum sp.
CACGCGATGTCGGTGGAGGCGCACACCGAGAACAGCAAACCATCGCTGCTGCTTAGGCCCTTGACCGCGTTTTCGAACACCTTGATCTCTTTGCGCAAGCGCAATCTTTGGTCTACGTCGAACGTAAAAATGAGCACTTCACCGGTGTAGCTGCCGACGGCTATGTGCATCGTGTCATGCCGCATGAAAGCCACGGCGCAGTTGAGCGGCGAGTGATGTTCATACAGTACCGCGCCGGTGTGGGCATTAAAAATTTGGCCTAATTGGCCGCCGGTGAAAACCTGGCCGTCGGCAGCCACGAGAAAGTTGCACAGGCTGCCCATTTCAGCCGCAGGCTGGCCGTCTACGCGGACCGCGCCGGCATCGCCCACCGAGTAAATTCGATCGTTGACGTTGAGAACGGCGTTAATGGCGCTGCCGGCGGCGACGCCCTCCAAATCCCAAGTCGATGTTTTCGGATCGAATACGGCGTAGGTTGCGCCGAAGGTTCCCACTACAATTCGGCCGTCATTGAGTACCGCGGCGCCGCGGACCCAAACGGTTTCCGGCAATGTCGAGCGCGTCAATTCTTGCAAGCGTTGCGGGCCGCCGATGCGCCAGATGGTCATGGATCGGTCATAGCTGAGCGAAACCAGAATGCCTTGCTGTGCGTCCAGCACGATCTTCTTCACGCCGGCACGATGCGCCTGCACAAAAGAAGCTTGATTGCCTTCGATGATCGCGATACGGCCGCGGTCATCGCCGGCGTAGACGATTCCATCCGGCCCAATTTCGACGCTGTCGGTACGTACTTGCAGATCGGTGCTCTGTACCTCGATGCCGAGCGCGGCATCCCATTGCCGGATCGTGCCGTCAACGCTCGACGACACCACATAGCGGCCGTCTTGAGTCCATGCAAGCGATAGCACGTTGCCGGTATGGCCGCGCATGGTATGCAGACAGCGCCCATCCAGATCGAAAATACGCACGCAGCGATCCAGCGCACAGGTGGCCACGCGGCTGTCATCGGGAGAAAACACCGCCATATCGACGTCATCTTCGTGGCCCGGCAGTACCGCGTGCAATTTGAGTGAAGGAACCGCCCAGATACGGGCTGAATAGTCGCTACTGGCGCTTACCAGCCAACGGCCATCCGAACTAAAGGCGCATTGGTTGACGAGATGATCATGACAGACGCGCGACAGCGCTTTCCGCTGCCGCGCATCCCACAAGATGATTTTGTTGTCATAACCCGCTGTAGCAAGCAGATCGCCATGCGTGGCGATGCCGGAGATCGGACCTTGATGATGCATGGCGTTGGTTTGTATCCAGGCGGTTGATGGTTCAAGCAGTCGTGTTGATCAACGAGCCGGTACTATTGAAGGAGATCGATGGCGTGGTCGACGACGATGTTGCAGAGGCCGTTGCAGACATATTCTGTCCGCCGCCATGATGATGGTGGCCGCTGCCGCTTTGCAATGTTTGCCCCAATTTCTGCGCGGTGGCGAGATCGCCGCTCTGCAGTGCTTGTCCGATTTGCGCCAAGGTACCAGTGGCGCCAGCGGCTCCAGTGGTGCTGCTGATGCCATTGGTGCCGCCGGTGCCATTGTTGCCTGTCAGCGTCGCAAAGGCATTTTGTGCTGCGCTCAGATTGCCTGATGAGAGCGCCGATGTCAGGTTGCTGATACTGCTTTGGCGTTGCTGCCAATTAGTGACGGAGGAGCTCTGCTGTAACCCTGCAGCGCTCGTGCTATTGATGCTCATTCCCATGATATTAACTCCTTGTGATTGGTTAATTTAACGTCTAAAAATTTCAATACCGGTTGTTACACCGATCTTGAAATAGGGTATTGCCGGAAGCTCTGGCGCTGTTATTTATTGCCGCTGATTAACTTTGAATTTGGAGTATCGATCCAATCAATGCAAGTAAGTGTTGGCAAAGGTAAGGTTCGGTAAAGTCATGAATAAAGCTATGGGTGGGAGGTAGTGCGTGGGATTTATTTTGTTACAAGCTGGTCACCATGTTTTGCCCGGATTTCTGCCATCAAGGTTTCAACTTCCTTGCGTCGTCCTGCGTCGGCATCTTCTCTTCCAGGGCGCGGCGGTGCGGCCAACGCCTGGTTGAGATGATCCATGGCTTTGCTATATTCACCTTTCGCGTTCAGAAAGTCGGCGTAGAAATAGTGTGAATCGATTCCATTGGGATTGATCTTCAGCGCCATTTCAAGATACGCGCGGGCCTTGCCGCTGTCACCAAAGCCGATCGGCCAGCCGGGTACTTTTGCATAGAGGCTGCCGAGGGATGTGTAGACCGAACCATTGAGCGCATTGGGATCGATTTTCTCTGCCGCCAGCAACAGGTCGCGTGCTTGCTTTACCTTGCTCAGCGCGCCCAGACCGCCCTCGACCTTGGCCTCGCTCGCCAACACAATCGCTTGCCAGATCATCGGCTCGGCCTTGCCTGGATTATTCTTTGCGATCTGTTCGGCTTGGCCGGCCAGATTGTTGAATTCGCTTTCACGATCCTTCTCCGGGTCTTGATAGTTGATGGTTGCCCAACGATGGGCAATACCGGCAACCATTTCCGGCATCGGGGTTTCTGCTGCTGCGGCCCCGCATGAGAGCAGACATAAAGCAATCAGGGTATAGCGTGATTTCATGGCGTTTCCTGGAAAATTAAATGACGGTTAGTCGTTAATCGTTGTTGTTATTGCGGCTGGTGAATGGACGCATCAGCGGCACCTGTTTCATCAGGGATTTATCGACCAGATGGGGCAGGATGGCATTGATGCGCACGAATAGTTTTTCAGGCCAGCCGAGGTAGGTATTGGCACGGTCGTTTTCAATCGCAGCGATGACTTGCGCGGCCACGTGTTGTGCACTGTCCTGTTTCATTTTCAGGGCCTGCGCCATTTGCGCTACGGCGCTGCGGTTGAAATTGGTTTGGGTATAGCGCGGGGCAACGTAATTGACGCGGACACCGGTGCCGGCGAGCTCTCGTCGCAATGACTCGGAAAAACCGCGCAATGCAAATTTGCTTGCCGAGTAGCTGGCAAAACAGGGGAAGCCGATCGAACCGAAAATGGAACCCACATTGACGATTCGTCCCTGGTTTCTTGCCAGCATATGCGGCAGCAGCGTATTGATGAGTTGGATCGGGCCGACGACATTGGTGGCGAATAGCCTGGCGGTGTCTGCCGTAGTTTCGTCCTGGGAAAATCCAAAGGTTTGTACCCCCGCACAATGGATCAGCGTGTCGATAGTGCCAACGGCTTTGCTTGCCTGTTCAGCAATGCCTGGTGCGTCTGTTGCCAAGTCGCCGGTGATCACGATGGGCAAGGGGCCGAGCTTGGAAAATTCGCGGGCGAGGATGTCGAGCGGTTCGCGTTGCCGCCCAACCAGAATGACCGTAGCGCCGCGGATGACAAGCTGCCGCGCGATAGCGCTGCCGATGCCGCCGCTGGCGCCCAGGATTAAGGTGGTGCCCGCTGATGTATTCATATTCATGCGGCAGCACCAGTCGGTACGGAGCGAATGACATCGCCGTAGAGCCGGAAAAATACCTTCGCGCGATGCACGATAGCGGCCTGATCGCTCAAGCTGTCTAAGCGGTTCACTAGCTGGCGGAAATCGTCTATGTGGTCCGCGTCCAGACTGCCGTGACTGGCGAGGTAGGTGAAGGCCTCCGGCGGCAGTTCGAGGCAGTCTTGCAGCGATTTCGCCACTTGGGTGGCAAGCTGTACGCTCGTGCCCTCCAGTACAAAAACCATGCCGAAAAAGCCGACCGGATTATTACGCATCACGGTGTCGTAGGCATACGCCACCATCAATTCGGTGGCTAACGCCGGCTGACTATTGCGCACTGCTTCGGCGTTGCCGCCGGCGGCGGAAATATCGTTCAAAATCCATTCCTGGTGGCCGATCTCTTCGGCAATATAGTGGGCCACGGCAGTACGCAGCCACTCCAGATGGCCCGGCAGACGCGCGCCGCATGCCATCAATAGCGGCACCGTGTGGCGTACATGGTGGTAGGCCTGAGAGAGAAACGCGATGTACTGCGAGCGGGTGGCTTGCCCGGTGAGCGCCGCCGCGATGATGGGCGCCGTTTGCAGCGCGTGTTGGTCGGTTTGGGTGGCTTCGCACAAGTGATCATAAAACGTCATTGGATTCCTCTTGGTACAGAGAGTTGAGTTCTTGAAGATAGGCCGCACCTATTTCGGCGCGCCGTGGCCGGCCGTTGTGGGTGAGCAGTCCGTTGTCTGCGGTAAAGGGAATTTTGGCAATGATCCACTGCGTTACGCGGGCGTAATCCGGCAAGGTGCTATTGGCTGCCGCCACGGCGGCATTGATGGCGGCCGGCGTCATTAATGGGTGCGGCACAATCACCGCCGCATTGAATGGCCGCGCTTCACCGAAGACGGCTACTTGCAGCAGACCGGGTTGGGCCAGCAGCTCGCGCTCGATCCATTCAGGCGACACATTGCGGCCGAACGACGTAATAAATATGCTCTTCTTGCGACCGGTGACATAGAGATACCCATCCTGGTCCAGATGACCTATATCGCCGGTAGGCAAGGCAGCGCCCGAGGTCCGGGCCGGGGCCGAAGCGCCCAGATAGCCTTCGAAATGCAGCCCATGAGCGATGATCTCGCCATCCGGGGCGATGTCTATTCGAACATGCGGGAGCGGTTTTCCGACGCTGCCGGGCCGGTTTTTTCCAGGCGAGTTGAGTGCTACCACCGAGGCACATTCGGAAAGCCCATAGCCCTCATGGACCGGTAAGCCGAGTTCATGCGCGTGCGCCAACAAGCTCGGCGAAACACTGCCGCCGCCGACGGCCAGGTAACGTAATGCCCGAGGGCGGGCTACGCCGAGATTGATTGCCGCCACCTGCGCCGTCAACATTTGGGGAACAATGATGGCGCTGGTGGCGCGCAAATTATCCAGTGCAGCAAGTTGGGCTACCACGTTCAGCCCTGAACTTCCGGTCAGCCCCACTTCGGCCAGCGTTGGCAGCAAGCAGGTTGCGCCTGCCATCAGGGGCAGGTAAACACCGGCAATATTTTCCAGTAACGTCGCCAGCGGCAGCACACATAGATGACGATCATCGATACCCGCCGATGTCGCTGCAAGCAGTGAATGCGCCACACGTTCCATGGCATCGACACTCAGACAGACGCCTTTGGGCGCATCGGTGGTGCCGGAGGTAAAGGTGATTTTCTGCGTGCCTGGCGGCAGGGGCAGCGCACTTTTTTCTCTGCCGCCGGACGCAATTTTGATGGTATGCAGACTGTCATGAAAGGTGGAATAGGCCTCGGGCAATGCATCAGCATCCGAGCGCATCGGAAAATCCAGCGTCCGCTCGGTCAATAGTAGATCGATGCCGGCACGATGAATGGTGTTTTGTAATTGCGTGCTGGAGAAATAAGTCGGCAGCGGCACGATGGGAATTTGCGCTTGTAGCGCGGCCAGATCGGCCAGCACCCAGTCAATGCCGTTATCTGCCAGCAATCCAAGCACAGAGGGTTTATAGCGTCTCAGCCGTTGTGCGAGTTTGTCGATCAGTGCGGCGAGTTCGGCATAGGTGATGCTGCGCTGCGCGGTTTGCAGCGCCGGTGCGTCGGGGCGTGTAGCTGCGTGTCTGGCGATGGCGTCCAGCGTGAGGCTCATTGCGGTGTTTTCCTTATTGAGGGATTGGCTGTAGGCGGGCGGTTGAGGTGTGGATTGGGGGGCGGGTTTGGGTGTCTAAGCGCGGCAAAACCATCCGTAATATCACCGAACAGTACGCGCGGCATTTCCTGGTAGTAGCGGCCCCATTGCAGCCGTTCGCTGGGATCCAGGCACATTGGATCGGCGGGCGCCAAATCCATGGGATTTAATCCCAGGCGGTAGAAC
>DATMOE010000262.1:0-8294 GCA_035568435.1 Herbaspirillum sp.
CCCTGCTGCGGATCGTCCATGCCGAAGTGCACGATATTGGCGGCGGCGGTATTGATCCGCAAGGCTTCCACCTGGATGCTGGAGGTTGTATCGACAATGCCGGCGGAACGATCGGTGGTGGGGACATTGTGGTCCGCCACGGCGAGGTTTGCCTGTGAACGCCATACTGCACGGTGCTCAAGGCGCATCGATTCGAAAGCCTGCGGGCTGGTCACTTCGTTAACCAAGTGGCGGTCGATGTAGAGTAGTGCGGCGCCATCCGCTTCGATGCGCACGACGTGCGCATCGAAAATCTTGTCATACAGTGTAAAACCCACGGCTTTCTCCTGATATTGAGCCGGATTAGCCTGCCATCGGCCTATCCTCGGGAAGGCCGATTCCCTGGGTTTCGGGCAGGAACCATGGCAGTACCATGCCAATCAGGTAAACTGAGCCGAACACCAATGCCGCGTGCGACACGCCACCGAACGATTTGATCATCGATCCCGACAGAATTGGGAAAACCCAAGCAACCAGGCGCGCCGAATTAAATACGAAACTGATTGCGGTGGAACGGACCGATGCATTGAACAGTTCAGCCGGATAAATCGCCAGCCAGGCGAAGGTGCAACCCAGCGTAAAAAAGCCATTGATGGCGGAAATCGTGAGCATGCCCTCTACCGAGCTTACCCATCCGTAGGTCAGCACGGTCATCGCCAGCGAGCCGGCAAAGCTCATAAACAGAAACCAACGCCGGCCCATGCCGTCAATCAGGAAACCGGACGCCATGTAGGCGACGATCGCACCGATTGTGTACACAATCGAGACTAGGGAAATCCAGTGGCTGGCATTGGCGACATGCTGCGCCGTCGCCAGTTCGGCCGTACGCGCCGGCAACCAGCTTGAAACAGCCCACCAGCCGACGATGGTAACGATCGACAATATTGTGGCCAGGACGATGCGGCGCACCGCCTCGCGTTGGCTGAAAACCTGCTTCAAAGTGAAGGGGCGCTTGTCCGATGTTCCCGCATTGCTGGCGCCGGTTGCGCTCCATTGCTTGTTGCGCACGGCTTCCTGCCATTGCTCGGATTCGTCAACCCCGCGGCGGATATAAAGCACGAAAAATGCCGGGATTGCGCCAACCACGAACATCATGCGCCAGTTGTCGGCGCCGAACGGATTGAATACCGTCAAGGCGTACCAGATCAAGGCCGCGATCAGCGTACCCCAGCCGAATCCTGATTGCAGAAATCCTGCACCTTTGGCGCGCGCTTCTTTCGGCCAAGTCTCTGCAACCAGCGAAATGCCGGTGCTCCATTCGCTGCCCATCGCCAGACCCGTCAGGAAACGCAGCACGCACAAGTAAACCAAGCCATTGGAAAATGCCGTGCATCCGGTCAAGAGGGCATACAACAGGACCGACCACATCATCATCGGCTTGCGTCCCACATAGTCCGCCAGCACGCCGCCGATCAGGCCGCCGATGCCCCAACCGAGCAGGGTGATGCCGATCACCATGCCGGCGTATAGCGGTAGCGAACTCACTTGAGCCGGCGTCAAGACCGAATGCATCAGCGCCGGCAAGACCATGATCAACGCCAGCGCTTCATAGCCGTCGAAGATCCATCCGAGAAATGCGCCATTGAGCGTGCGCCAGTGTTTTGCGGTGAGATTGGCGTACCACGCCTGCGGCCGCACGGCATGCGAGGCGGACTGCGGGACGTATTGCCCCAATGCATCGTTCATGGGTGAATCTCCTGTTTTATAATATAATTCGCCGGAAGCAGCCTGGGTCAGTCGACCTGGGCCACAGCGCGGCCCGGAGACCACGTCCTATCTTCAGCGGACGACAGCACGCGAAGATCCCTGTCATCCAATGGCTGAAATAGTAATATCCAGATATACACAGGACAACCGTTCTCTCACGAATACAGCCATCGTGGTTGGCGATAGCGGAGACAGCAAAATCACCGAGCCACTCATGCGCATTGATATCGAATCCCTTCGGGTTTTCACGGCTGTCGTCGAAGCAGGCAGCATCGCAGCCGCGTCGCAAGTGCTGCATCTGGCGGCCTCTGCGGCCAGCAAGCGAATTTCCGATCTTGAGCGCGATGCCGGCACCCCTCTTTTTTATCGTCACAGTCGTGGTGTGCAGTCAACGCCGGCAGGACAGGCGCTCTATCGCCGTGCCCGGCAGATCTTCGAGCAATTCAGACAAATCGATACCGAGCTGAGCGAATATAGCGGCGGCGTGCGCGGGCATGTTCGCTTGTCGGTGACGTATACCGCAATGGTGCATTACCTTCCTGAAGACCTGCGCCAATTCACGGCCGCCAATCCCGAGATCAAGATCGATATGATCGAAAAACCCAGCGATGCCGTCGTCAGGATGGTGGAAAACGGCGTGGTCGACTTTGGTATCTGCGCCACCGTAGACCCATCCTTGCGGTTAACGCTGTTGCCGTATCGCATGGACCGCTTGTTCCTGGTCGTGCCGGCGGATCATCCCTATGCCACCCTCGACAGCATCCGCTTTGAACAAACGTTGGATCTCGATTATGTGGGCATGCAGGAGGGCGCATCGATTCACACGCTTTGCACGCAGGCGGCCGAAGCGGTTGGACGGCGCATGAAACTCAGGATCCAAGTCACCAACTTCGAAGCCGTCCGCAATATGGTCGCGGCAGGATTAGGCATCGGCGTCCTCCCGGAAATCGGCATTCCGCCACATGAAGAGGGACGCTTGGCGAAAGTTTATCTCGATGAACTCTGGGCCAATCGGCCCTTGCAAATCGTCTGCCGAGACCTGGAAGGAATGGCCATGCCTGCGCGCTTGATGGTCGATCGCCTGACACGCGCGGAATTTTCCTGATCAGGCCCAATCAATGAATTTTTTTGCACTCCCATCTTTCCCTGCCTTACAGATTTCTACCTTATGACCAATTCCATACCGACGGCGTCCAAGCTGTCTTTTTCCGCGATTTTCCCCAAGGGCAATCCATTTCTCGAAAGCCTCGGGGTCGAATTCGTGCGCGCCGGCGACGGCAGTTCCGAACTGGCGCTGACGCTGCGTCCCGAGCATATGAATAGCTGGCATGTCACGCATGGCGGCATATCGATGACACTGATCGATGTTGCAATGGCATTGGCGGGACGTACGCTGTCGCCGGATATGCCGTCCTGCGTCACGGTCGATATGAGTACCCAGTTCCTCCAGCCGGGCGGTACGCCGGGCGACCGGCTGGTCGTGCTCGGGAAATCGTTTCATCGCTCCAGCACGATGTGCTTTTGCGAAGCCGAGGTTTGGAATGGCAAGAAGCTGGTCGCGCGCGGTACGGGCACATTCAAATATTTGAAGCGGCTTGAGAGCGGCGGCCGATTAAGCGGGCGTAGCCGTGGCGACGATGCTTGACATGCGCTACGAGTTGATTGTTGGCCATTGGGATACCTTGGCTAGGGATGCCACTGCGGTAAGGCGCGAGGTTTTTGTGCTGGAGCAGCAAGTCCCGGAAGCGTTGGAAATCGATGAAATGGATGCGCATTGCGTGCATGCGGTTGCCTACGATAGCGACGGCGTGGCGATTGCCACCGGCCGTCTGTTGCCCGATGCGCACATTGGCCGCATGGCGGTACGTAAGCAGGCGCGGGGCAGCGGTGTCGGCAGTGCGTTACTGGCGCGGCTGATGCTGACGGCGCAACAACGCGGCGAGGCTGAAGTTGTGCTGAATGCGCAAATACACGCTGAACCTTTTTATTTGCGTCACGGTTTTGTCCGTGAAGGCGCGGAATATATGGAAGCGGGTATTGCGCATGTGGTGATGCGGTATCGCTTTTTTAAAGAATCATGAAATCGCAGTCTAATACTTTGGCCTTGAGTTCAAGCGCTCTGATTTTTGCAAAATCTTCCGTACCGTACGGTACTTGATAAAGGTCTTCGAGTACTTGTTCAATGGCATTGCAGGCTGCCGTAGGATCGTTTGCTGCCATTGCAGGTGCGGCGATGGTTGTCAGCCCGACGAGCAGCCCGATGGCGAGAGCGCCGGTGGTGATTTGGTGTCGTATTGTTTGCATGAATTTTCCTGAGTAGTGACATAAAGTCGTGACATAAAAAGCCAAAAAATTCGACGCTCGATTTTCGGTCGAGGTCGAGTCAGGAGAATCTTACAAATTGATGCGTTATTGAACTGGTGAAGTGATCAGGCTGTATGCGGCCGTTTTTTGAGCCGTTTTTATTTTTCGGTCTTTATTTCTCGGTAGCAGTGCTCTTCAATCCGCAGCGTCCCTGCGCAGGTCGCACATCTTGATGCGGCGTTTGCAACGGTGCGGCTGTCGGATCGACCAGCAGCTCTGTCAACGTTGCGTTGCCGTCGCCGGTGAGGCGAACCAGCGTCGAGTTGCGGGTGCCGTAATCGGGCGAGCTGATGAAGACGGGGGAGAGCTCGCGTTCGCGCTGGATGCCGACCCCGGTTTCCGGCAGGCGGCAGTCGCTGGCGCGGGTGGTATCGGCCAGCATGTCGAAATACGCTTCCGCCGGCGCGCCCTGGCACAGCAGACTGCAGAATTGCGCCTTGGCGCGGGTTACTTTGGGCCAGGGCGTATCGAGTAAGGCATTCGATAATCCGTAGATGCCGGGCGCAAGCGGCTGGCCGTTGCGCGGGTCGCCATCGGCTTTATTCGAAAACCAGTGCAAGCGATCCTTGTCGCCAACCAGCAGATTAAAACCGTTATAGCCGGCAGCCCGATCCACCAATTGTTTCAGATAGTCTTCCGGCGAGGCATCGCTGGCCAGATAGTCCGCCACCAGAGTGCCGCGCGTGGGCACATCCTGCCGGCGTTCACTGGGCGCGCGCACATTGGTCAGCGCGGCGAAGCGTCCTTCGCGTGTGATCCCGAGCCAAGTGCCGCCGCCTTGCAAGTCGCGTCCGGCAAAGATATTCGGATGGTCAAGCCACCAACCGGCAGGGCTGGCGGGCCGGTCGTAAAACTCGTCCCGATTGGCCGCCGCCATCAGTGGCAGGCCGGGCACCACTTGCCAGCAAAAGACGATCAGACACATGGCGTGCAGTCCAGGAAATGTTCAATATGGCGTGTCCCATCGATCAGGGCAGCATACGCGGCAAGGTCGAAAGCGCGCTGCAATGCATCTTCAAAATCGTCCGGTACGGCCAGATAAACTTCCATCCAGGTATCGAGCGCCTCTGGGGCGGTAGCGCTTGTGTGCGTGATTTGCGGCGGCCGCCGTTTCAATGCGGCGGCAATATTGTGCTTGCGGCGCAGATCGGCCTGCATTGCATTGACTTGCGCTTGTAATTGTTGTGCCTGTGCGCGCGGCGACCGGTAATAGATATACAAATCCATGCCTTACTCCAGTGAATAGGGTAGGGGATGGAAGTGCAGTATTGGACCTGTCGCGGAGCCTGCGTGCACGCTGCCCGCTTCCGGTGCAGCCAGTTTGATTTCCGTTAGGCAACTGATGCGTTCGTTACCGTCGATTTCCGCGTTGACGATGATGCCGCAAGGCTGCTCCGGGTCCACGCTGGAAAAAATCTCGACGCCCGGTTGGATCGCCGCAGCGGCGGCGCCGCTCACGTTTTCAATTGTCGCCAGCATCATGCGGCGTTTCAGCTTGCCCAGATATTGGCTGCGGGCGACGATTTCCTGTCCTGGATAACAGCCTTTCTTGAAATTAACGCCACCGATCAATTCGAAATTAATCATTTGAGGCACGAATTTCTCTTGCGTCGCCGCGGTGATCTGCGGCACGCCGGCCTGGATGTCGCCCAGTCGCCAGGCGGCCTCGTCGGCGGCCGCCAGTACGGCGCGCAAACGCGGCCATGCATCGATCGCCGCGGCGTTGGCGGTTATCCATTGGTAACGCGCTACGCCATCGGCGCCATTGGCCAGGCGCATCAACGTGCCTGATGCATGGTCGATTTTGGCATAGGGTTGTGCGGGTAATTGCGGGAACCAGGCTTGCAGCGCTGCAGTGGCTTGGTCGCCGGCCAGACCCAGTATGGCTTGTTGTTGGCTGACATCCTGCGCTTTGACTTTGGCGCGCAATACAAACATCTGCAGCCGTTTCTGAATTGCCGGCAATAGTGCGTGCGGCAAGAGCAGCATAATGGCATCGTTGCTTTTCCAGATCAGCATGGTCGCCAGCAAACGGCCTTTCGGCGAACAGTAACCGGCCAGACGGACCTCGCTGGCATCCAGATGTTCAACATCATTGGTCAATTGATTGTGCAAAAAAGCGGCGGCTTCCTCGCCACTGAACGCGAGCAATCCCAGACTAGTCAGCGGCGTAACAAAATCCATGCGGTTTGCGCCTGCGGTCGAAGGCGTCGCCTGCTGCTGCACAAAGGTCGTCCACTCATTGGGGGAAAGGGTCGATTCAGTCATAAATTAGGCTACTTTCCGATTCAGCGATTATCATTAGTGCCTTGATTATAAAGATGTCACAAAAACGCGTTAGATTGGCTCAAATTTCCTGCATGAAAAAATTATTTACTCTGATGCTGGTGCTATGTATTGCTGCCGGTTGCGGCCTGGCTTATTGGGCCAAGCTGCCGATTATGGTTGCGCAGCAGGCGTCGGCGCCACCGGTGCCATTCACCATTGAGGCAGGCAGTAGCCTGACCGGTTCGTCCGAGCAGATCGCAGCAGCCGGCATTCCGCTCAATCCGCTATTGTTCTCGTTATTGGCCCGGATGGTCAACAAAGGCGGCCAGATCAAGGCCGGCAGTTACGAACTCAAAGCGGGCACATCGCCGTTGCGATTGCTCAATCAATTGGTGCGCGGCGAATTTGCGCAAGCGTCGCTGACCATTATCGAAGGCTGGAACTTCAAGCAGATGCGCGCCGCGATTGCTGCCAATCCGGGACTCAAGCACGATACGACCGCACTATCGGATAGCGAATTACTGGCTAAAATCACCAGCGATTACGTGCGGCCGGAGGGCCTGTTCTTCCCTGATACGTATTTGTTTGCAAAAGGCGCCAGCGATTTGCAGGTCTACCGGCAGGCGTATGCAGTGCTGATCAAAAAACTGAATGCGGCCTGGGACAAGCGCGACCCGTCGCTGCCGTATAGTACGCCCTATGATGCGTTGATCATGGCATCCATCGTCGAAAAGGAAACCGGGCAGAAATCCGAGCGCGGCCTGATTGCCGGCGTATTCGTCAATCGGCTCAGGCAGGGGATGCCGCTGCAAACCGATCCAACCGTTATTTACGACATGGGCGATCGCTACCATGGCGTTATTCACAAATCCGATCTGTTGGCCGACACTGCGCACAATACCTATACGCGGCGTGGTTTGCCGCCGACGCCGATTGCGCTGCCGGGGGAAGCTTCGCTGGACGCTGCACTGGCGCCGGAGAACACCGATGCGGTGTATTTCGTTGCACGCGGGGATGGCAGCAGTCAGTTTTCCAATAATTTGATCGATCACAACCGCGCCGTGAACCAGTATCAACGCGTCAATCAAGAAACCAATCAACAAGTCAGTCAACGACCGCGCCAATGACCATGAACGATAACAGCAATGCCGGCAGCAAAACGTCCGCGGCCCGATTCATCACTTTCGAAGGTATCGACGGCGCCGGCAAATCGACCCATATTCCATTCGTTGCATCGTTATTGCGCGAGCGCGGCCTGACGGTGGTGACTACGCGTGAACCCGGCGGCACTGCGCTGGGCGAAAGCTTGCGGGATTTATTGCTGCATCAAGACATGCATATCGAGACCGAAGCCTTATTGATGTTTGCCGGCAGGCGCGAACATTTGGCGCAAGTGATCGAGCCGGCGCTGGCGCGCGGCGAATGGGTGATTTCGGATCGCTTCACCGATGCCAGTTTTGCGTATCAGGGCGGCGGCCGTAAGCTGGCGCGGGCCAAACTGGACGCATTGGAGCAATGGGTGCATCCGCATTTGCAACCGGATCTGACGCTGCTGTTCGACGTGCCGCTGGCAGTGGCGCGCGCGCGTCTGGATGCCGAGCGCACACCGGATAAATTCGAACAGGAAAAAACCGATTTCTTTGCCGCCACGCGGGCTGAATATCTGCGTCGCGCAGCGCAGTTTCCCGAGCGTTTCCGCGTGCTCGATTCGAGCCGGTCGATTGCCGCGATCGAGGCAGAATTACGCACGATCCTGGCGGCCGTCTTGCGCAAAGCGGCCCTGCATCCATGAGCGATTCTCTCTACCCTTGGCAACGCGAAAGCTGGCAGCAACTGCAGCAACTGCGTGTGCGTTTGCCGCATGCCATTTTGCTGTACGGCGCAGAGGGCATCGGTAAAACGCATTTTGCCGAGGC
>DATMOE010000263.1:0-4048 GCA_035568435.1 Herbaspirillum sp.
CGATCTATCGACCACCGCCCAGATCAACGACAGCCTGCGCGTCGGCTCTACGGTGCTCAATGAAATCAGCGGCATCAACCGCCTCCACAAAGGCGAAGTTGAACAAGCCGGCTTTGCCGTATTGAAAGCGCCCGATATCCCGAGCATCCTGATCGAAACTGCGTTTATTTCAAACCCGGAAGAAGAAGCCCGTTTGAACGACGATGCCTATCAGGAAAAAATGGCAACCGCGATCATGAGCGGCATCCGCAAATACTTTGCCAAAAATCCGCCTCTGTCGAAAAATCGGCTGACCTAAGTAAAATTCCCCGCTCCGCATAATGCAGAACGGGGAATTCGGATTTCGCAACGTCATCAAACACCGTCGGCCTTGCGCCGGCGTTTCTTACGCGCCATTTTCCAAAATTGCCACAGCGCCGCCACAACAATCGGCAGCAACGCGGCGGCCACGCCAATCAAAACAATCACATTAAGATGATGCCGGATCAAGCGGATATGGCCGAAAAAATAACCGCCGACCACCAGCACAATCACCCATGCCAATGCGCCGATCACATTGAACAGTTGGAAACGGGAAAATGTCATCTTGGACACGCCGGCCACGAACGGCGCGAAGCTCCGCACGATTGGCACAAAGCGCGACAGCACGATAGTCTTGCCGCCATGATGCTCATAGAAAGCATGCGTTTTATTGAGCGCTTTACGATCGATCCAGCGCTCCAGCCATGCGTAATGCGCAGCCAGAACCTTGTCGCCGATGACGCTGCCGATCCAGTAATTAACCGTATTACCAAGGATTGCTGCTGCCACCAGCAAACTCATCAGCTCCCAGATATTCAACGCACCGCCGGCACAAAAAGCCCCGCCAATAAACAACAGCGTGTCGCCGGGCAAAAACGGCAAAACCACCAATCCCGTTTCGCAAAAAACGATCATAAACAGCACTGCATAAATCATCGCGCCGTACTGCTGTATCAAAACGCCCAGAAACTTATCGATATGCAACATCAGTCCCAGAAACTGCACCCAATCCATATCGCCTCTAATTTCTGTGAACCACCGTGAACTATTAGACTTCATTTCAGCCGCAATACCCTCATCGTTCGCGGCAACGCGCAGAGATAATACAACAAAGAACTTGCTCCCCGGATGACTATTAAGCGCAGCAAGTTCCTGCTTCACTAACGCTATAATCGCGAAATGAATGCTGCCAACCCTGCCTCCCCCCCATTTCCGACGATTCAAGCGCTGCCGGACCAGTTGATTTCCCAAATCGCTGCCGGCGAGGTCGTCGAACGCCCCTCTGCGGTGGTCAAGGAATTGCTGGAAAACGCGCTGGACGCCGGCGCCAGCCAAATTACGATCCGGCTGGAGCAAGGCGGCGTCAAACGCATTGCCGTCACCGACAACGGCCGCGGCATCGCCTGCGAACAATTGCCGCTGGCGCTGGCACGCCACGCCACCTCAAAAATAGCCTCCCTGCACGACCTGGAAAATGTCGCCACCCTGGGCTTTCGCGGCGAAGCGCTGGCCTCGATTGCATCAGTGGCGCAACTAACGCTGACCACCCGCACCGCCGAGGCTGCCCATGCCTGGGAGATCGGTGGCGGCAGCGGCGGCCTGCATGGCGCGGCGACACCGGCCTCCGGCGCCCCCGGCACGACGGTGGACGTGCAAGACCTGTACTTCAATACACCGGCCCGCCGCAAATTTTTAAAATCCGAACAAACCGAATACGGCCATTGCGCGGAAGTCGTCAGGCGCATTGCGCTGGCGCGTCCCGACGTCACCTTTTCGCTCACGCATAACGGCAAGACGGTCGACCACTGGAATATCGGCGCGCTCGACAAGCGTAGCGCCCACATTCTCGGCGATGACTTTGCCGCCGCACGGTTGGCGCTGGAAGAAACGGCCGGGCCGTTGCGCATTTACGGTTTCGCCGGTCTGCCGACGGCATCCAAGGCGCGGGCCGACGGTCAATTTTTCTACGTCAACGGCCGCTTCGTGCGCGATAAACTGCTCATGCATGCAGTGCGGGCAGCCTATCAAGACGTACTGCATGGCGACCGTTATCCATCCTATGTATTGATGCTGGAACTGGACCCGGCCTTAGTCGACGTCAACGTCCACCCCTCCAAAATCGAAGTCCGTTTCCGCGATAGCCGCGCGGTGCACCAGTTTATTTTCCACGCAGTCAGCCGCGCCTTGTCGCAAACCTCAGCCACTTCGCATGGCGCCACGCCGGCGCCGATCGCATCGAGCGGCAGCACGCTGGCATGGCGGCAAGGGCAACAAGAGCACCAGCAAAGCACGTTCGGCACACAATTTTCGAATCAATACCCAAGACCATTCAACGAGCAGCCCGGCGTCAGCCAAAGCCTGGCCGCCTACGGCCCACTGTTTCAGAACACGCCAGCCGAATCGTCAGCGCAGGACGGTGCTGGCGCGGCCCAACCCTGGCCCAATCCAAATACGCTGCCGGCCTTCGCCCGCGCTGGTCAAGGCATCAACCAACCATTGCCCGACGACGAATTCCCGCTCGGTTTCGCGCTGGCGCAATTGCACGGCGTCTTCGTGCTGGCGCAGAACGCCAAAGGCCTGGTCGTCGTCGACATGCATGCGGCGCACGAACGCATCCTGTACGAACAACTGAAAAATGCGCTCGATGGCGATGCCATGTATGTACAGCCGCTGCTGATCCCGGTCACTTTTTTTGCCGATGGCGTGGAAGTCGGCACGGCTGAAGAACATCAGGAAACACTGAGCGCACTGGGTTTCGACATCGCCATCATGTCGCCGACCACGCTGGCCGTGCGCGCTGTTCCTGCGTTATTGAAAAATGCGGATGCCCAAACGCTAGCGCGCGACGTACTGCGCGACGTGCGCGAATTCGGCGGCTCCCGCGTACTGCTGGAACGCCGCAACGAACTGCTCGGCACCCTCGCCTGCCACACCGCCGTGCGCGCCAACCGCAATCTCAGCGTGACCGAAATGAACGCACTGCTACGCCAAATGGAAGCCACCGAACGCGCCGACCAATGCAATCATGGCCGGCCGACCTGGAGCCAACTGGCGCTATCCGATCTGGACAAACTATTCATGCGCGGCCAATAAAATTCATCGCATGCCATCTTCCACCACAGCACCGCTGGCCGTCGCCATCATGGGCCCGACTGCATCGGGAAAAACTGCGGCTGCGCTTGAAATCGCGCGGCACATCCCATGCGAAATCATCTCTGTCGATTCGGCGCTGGTCTATCGCGGCATGGACATCGGCACCGCCAAACCCAGCGCCGCCGAACGCGCGCTTGCCCCGCACCATCTGATCGACATCATCGAACCGACCGAAGCCTATAGCGCAATGCAATTTCGCGCTGATGCGCTGCGGCTGATTGCCGATATCAGCGGGCGCGGCAAATTGCCTTTGCTGGTCGGCGGCACGATGCTGTATTTCAAAGTCTTGCGCGACGGGATGGATACGCTGCCGGTGGCCGACCCAGCGGTGCGTGCCCGACTTGACGCCGAAGCTGCCGAGACCGGCGTGCCGGCGCTGCATGCACGGCTGGCATTATTGGACCCGATCACGGCTGCGCGGCTGAAACCAAAGGATAGCCAGCGCATTCAGCGCGCACTGGAAATCATCGAACTCACGGGGCAGCCCATGTCGGCGTTGCTGACCGGCGACAGCGCCAGCGAACCGGCCCCCTACACCTTATTGCCGCTGGCGCTGGAACCGTCCGACCGCAGCGTTTTGCATGAACGGATTGCGCAGCGCTTCGACCAGATGCTGGAGGGCGATGCATTACTGAAGGAAGTTGCTGCGCTGCGCGCCCGCGGCGACCTGAATCCGGGGCTACCGTCCATGCGTTGCGTGGGCTATCGGCAGGCTTGGGAATATCTGGATGGCCTGGTCGATCGCGCTGCCCTGCGCGAAAAGGGGATTGCTGCGACGCGACAACTGGCCAAGCGGCAACTTACCTGGCTGCGCAGTATGGATGAGCGGATTGTGATCGATTGTCTGGCCCCAGATACCGCGCAGCAGGCGCTG
>DATMOE010000264.1:0-2541 GCA_035568435.1 Herbaspirillum sp.
GCAGTCGTTGACGCCGGGTATATCCTGCGCGCCGAACACGGCGATCACGCCGGCGGCTGCGCGCACTGCCGTCAAATCCATCGCGACGATTCGCGCATGCGCCTGCTGCGACATGCCGAGCGCCGCGTGCAGGGTTTGCGCCAGTTCGGGAATGTCATCGATATAGGTCGCTTCGCCGGTCACGTGCAGCGCTGCGGATTCATGCGGATGGGATTTGCCTACTTCGGCCCAGACCGGCGCTTCGGACGCTTCAGACGCTTCGACGCCAATAAAATTTTCGGTTTGACGATTCATTCGCGCACCTCCGATGGCTGCGCCGGCAGGCTGAATACGCGCAACGCCTCGGGCGGCAAGGGATCGTCCGCACGCGTTTCAAGCCAATAGCGATACAGTAAATTTTGCGCGGTGCGCAAACGGTAGCCGGAGGATGCGCGCATATCCGACAAGGGTGCGTAATCCAGCGCCAACGCCGCCATGGCCGCTCTGACGTTAGCCTCATCCCAGGCCTTGCCATTGAGCGCGGCTTCGGCTGCTGCGGCGCGTTGCGGCGTCGCGGCCATACCGCCGAAGACAATGCGCGCAGCGGCGACTTTACCGTCGTCGAACGTCAGCGCGAAAGCGGCGCATACGGCGGAGATATCCTGATCGAAACGTTTTGAGAGTTTGTAGGTACGCAAAACAGGCTGAGGCCCGGTGCCGGCGTTGCAAGGCAAGGGAATCCGCACGGCCTGCACCACTTCATCGCTGCGCAAATCCTGTTTTTGATAAGCTAGATAAAAATTTTCCAGCGGCAGTACACGCGTCGCGCCGAGGCTGCCCAGCACCAGTTGCGCGTTGAGCGCAATGAGCCATGGCATCGAATCGCCGATCGGCGAGCCGTTGGCGAGATTGCCGACCAGCGTGCCGGCGTTGCGCACCGGCAGTGAAGCAAAGCGTTGCCATAGCTCGTCCAGGGCAGGGTAGTGCTGGCAAATAGCGGCATACGCTTGTTCCAGCGAGACGCCCGCGCCGATCTCAAGTTGATCGTGATCGAGTGTGATGTTCTTCAAGGCATCGACCTGGCCGAGATAAATGATGTCGCCCAGATCGCGCATCTGCTTGGTGACCCACAGGCCGATATCGGTTGAGCCGGCCAGGATGCGGGCGTGGGGATAAGTGGTGCGCAGGGTGAATAATTGTTCGAGCGTGCGCGGCGCATGAAAGGTTTGGCCGTTGAAGCTGGCGTGCAAAGCCTCGCTGCGCTGCATGTTGCGCAACTGGACGACCAGCGCCACGCGGTCGAATGCCGGCGGTGGAAAATCGCCCATACGCCGTGCTGCCTCGATGATCGGCCGATAGCCGGTGCAGCGGCACAAATTACCGGATAAGGCATCGACGATTTGGCGTTCGGAAGGCGCGCAAGTCGCTTGCTGGAAATTCAAATAAAGTCCCCAGAGCGACATGACAAAACCGGGCGTACAGAAACCGCATTGCGACGCATGGCACTCGACTAAGGCCTGTTGCACTGGATGCAGCGCGCCGTCGCTCTGTTTCAGATCTTCGACGGTAAACAAGGCCTTGCCATCCAAGGTCGGCAGCAACTGTATGCAAGCATTGACGCTACGCAAATTGACCCGTTCGCCGTGGCCATCGCTATCCTGCAGCTCACCGACCACAACGGTGCAAGCGCCACAATCGCCTTCCGCACAGCCCTCCTTGGTACCGGTGCAATGCAAATCTTCCCGCAGATACTGCAGCACGGTACGCGTCAATGGCTGACCATCGACTTTATGGACTTTACCGCGGTAATAAAAACGAATGGGTTCTGACATGATGGGTGAGCGGCTTTATAGGTGCGTATTGAACGATGAAACGAATAACGAACCGTTAAGATGAAAGCATACGCCGATGGTAAAAACGTATGAACCATCCTCGTAGATGGGTTGACTGTTGCGAAATTAAGGGCGTCAGGCGGGCTGCGGCGAATGGTTGTACTCCGTTCGTGTCATTCCGGCCTGCGGCCTCCCTTCTTTACCTCACTGCGCACAACCATCCGCCACAGCCCGCCTGACGCCCTTAATTTCGCAACAGCCAACAGAAGTCCGAATAACTGAGCAGTTAACCCAAGTCAAGAAGTGCTGAGTAAGTGGTGCAGGCGGTTCAAGCGCTGGACGAGAAGCGGAGCCGTACTTTATGTACGGTGAGCATCACAGTCCGGCGATTGGGCCGCCTGCACCGCTTAATCAGCGCTTCCATTAGCCAGGGACTTTGCCTTGTACTCCTTCTACGTAGAATTTGATGCCGTGTAGGAATCCATCGTCGGCGACAGTATCTTTCGGGATCTGTTCCTTGCCGGTATTGTCCTTGATCGGACCTTTCCAGATCGGCGCGCTGCCGTCGATGATGGTTTTCTTGCGTTCGGCAACCAGTGTTTTAACCGCGTCCGGCACATTCGCATTGAACGCCTTCAGATCGATCGCATTGTCTTTCAGGTCGAGCCAGGTGGTGCTGGTTTTCCAGGTGCCGGCGAGTACCTCGCCGACGCGTTCATTGTAGTAGTCG
>DATMOE010000265.1:0-3011 GCA_035568435.1 Herbaspirillum sp.
CCGCGCCGAAAGCGAACTCGCCAAGAATCCCGCCGCTGCGCGCGAAGATTATCATTCGGCCTGGAACTACTATGCCTTCGGACGCTGGCCATCGCCTAATTCACCCGGCAAAAAGCGTTCTGCAGAAAAGGCGCAGGCCGCATTCGCAGCTTATGGACAACTGCTGGAACCGAAAATCGAGGTATTGCGGATTCCATTCGAAGGCAAGGAAATCGTCGCCTATCTGCAAAAGCCGTCCAGCGGCGCCAAACCGCCGATCGTGCTCGACATCGGCGGCGTGGATGAATGGAAGGATGCCGGGGCCGACGATGGCCGCGCCTTTCTCAAGCAGGGCATTGCCGACGTGGCGGTGGACATGCCGGGCACCGGCGATGCGCCGCTGGAAGGACGTCCTGGATCCGAACGCATGTATACGAGCCTGATCGATTATTTGCGCACGCGCAGCGATCTGGACGGTAGCCGCATTGTGGTACGCGGCGTCAGTTGGGGCAGCTACTGGGCGGCACGGGTCGCCTATGCCAACCCCGACCGGCTCAAGGGCGCGGCATTCCAGAGCGGCCCGGTGGATGCATATTTCAGCCGCACCTGGCAGGAAAATGCATTGCACACTAAGGAATATTTGATGGATTTCGTACAGTCCCGCCTCTACATTCTGAATCAGCCGTCGGTCGAAGCGATGCTCGATTTCATGCCGAGCATGTCATTGAAGCCGCTGCTGAACAAACCCAGCCCGCCGATGCTGGTAATCGGCGGCGTGCACGACTCGCAGAATCCGTTTTCCGACTTATTGCTGCTGCTGCAATCGGGCAGTCCGAAATACGCCTGGCTTAATCCTGAA
This sequence comes from Herbaspirillum sp., assembly GCA_035568435.1. GTDB lineage: Bacteria > Pseudomonadota > Gammaproteobacteria > Burkholderiales > Burkholderiaceae_D > Herbaspirillum. The sequence continues at coordinate 839 of DATMOE010000265.1, forward strand.
GGCGGACACATGGGGCGTTCCAAGGGCATGGATGACCGCAAGATTTTCGACACGATCACCATGCCGTGGATTGTGGATCGGCTGAATGGTCACTAATCTGCTTTAAACCGAAACGTTAACGAAAAGAGCGCCGGACTGAAAAAAGTTGCCGGCGCTCTTTTTTTAACTGGCTTGCTACACCCGCAACCAATTCAAATCAGGCTCGGTCTCAATCGCCTGCAGCCGATCGAACAACTTTGCCATCGCCTTTTCAGGATGGCTGCGCGTGAGCAGCATGAACTTCTCTTTCAGTCCGGCCCGGTCCAGCGGCCGCTCCGGCGTGCCGCTGAAGGCGGTAACGTGACTACTGAATTCGCGGCCATCGTTTAGTTTTACCGTGACCGTACTGGCCAGATCGTTGTTGTTCTGCCCCGGCGCAATCGTCATCGTGACCTTGCGCGTGAGTGCAAGAATCTGCTCATTGTGCGCAACATTTTCGTCGAAGGCGCGTGGATCGACCGGGTTGCGATACATCGACAACGCAACGCAGAACGGAATACTGAACTGCGCCAGCAACGCATCGGCCGGCGCCGGAATATTATTGACCGTTGCCATGCGCGGGCTTCCCGCCACCACGATCGATGCAATATCGCCGGCCACAAACCCATTCGTCTTACGCAGATCGAGCATCGCTTCCACCGGCGTATGCGCGGTAATGTGACAGGCATACCGCTTGATCATGATATTCATACTTTCATACGTGCTGCCGAGGCCGCGCGTGAGCTCTGCCAGATCCCAATCGGGGCAGAACGCACGCAAGAAGCCGCCCTCACCTTCCAGCACCGTGCTGGGGCCGGTGAACCCCTCCGCCGCCAAACTCGCTGCCAACACACCGCCTTCAGCGGCGCGGCCCAGATGCAGACGTTTCACCATGGCGCCGTTACCGGCATGCGCGAACGCCAGCAACCCGCCCGAGCACGAGCCGGCAACGCCCAATGCATTCGTCATGTGGCCGGCATCGAAACCCAGCAGATGGCCGACCGTCACCGCGGCGCCGAACGGCCCGGTCGTGCCCGGCGCATGGAAACCGCGCTCTTCGTTGGTATGTTTGGTCGCGTAGCCGATGCGGATCATTACCTCGGCGCCCGCGACGAATGCGGCCAGCAATGCACGTCCGCCGAAGCCGCGATCCTGCGAAATCGCCAGGCCGGACGAAAATAGCGTTGCGCCGGGATGCGCGCCGCTATCCGGCTTCGTCAGATTATCGAGTTCGAAGGCATGCGTCATCGCGCCCTGCGCCAACGCCGCTGCCGGCGGATGGACCGGCTTGGTGCCGCTTCCCAGGATCTGGCTCTTGCCGCCCGAGCCATTGGCTCGGGCATAGGCGATGATCATTTTGCTCCATGGCAGTTCGGCGCCATAAATGATGGTGGCGGCCGCATCGGTCATGCAATCTTTGGCGCGCTGCAAGACCGCCGGCGGTATATCCTCGTAGCGCAAGGCGGCGCCGTAAGCGGCCAGCGTGACGGTCTGTCCACCCTTCGTATCTTGTTTGTTCTGGTCTTTGGCGTCCTGCGCTTCCTTCGCGTCGGCTGCGCGAACCGGCCCGGCGGCCAACAGTACCGGCGCCGCGCCGGCCAGCATGCTCGCCTGAATGAAATTGCGCCGACTTAATTTGCTGCTGGTGCTATCTCCCATACTGCGTCTCCTCTGCGGATTTTTCCGCTATTAAAATAATGCACGTGATATGTCTGCGATGCCCCTTCTCTGGGGCACCGCATTTTCGCATACTGTATGGGGAGAATAGCGACCGATGATGAGCGTGATCTTAGAACTGCTCCCAGTCATCCTCTGAGGGCGGCGGCATCGTCTTTGCGATACGCTTTGGCTGGGGAGCAGCAACGGCGATCCTAGCCTTTGGCGGCATCTTTTGGGGAAGCGGCGCGGCGCTTGCCTTGGTACTTGTGCTCGTACGTACACTTGTACTTGTACTTGCGCTTGCACGAGGAAGACTCGGTTCCCGAGCCGTTACTGAGAGCGCTGCACTCTGTGTGCCATCGAGTTTGAAGGCCCCGACCACCTGCCCCAGCTTGCTCGCCTGATCCTGCATCGACTCCGCGGCGGCCGCGGCTTCTTCAACCAGCGCTGCGTTTTGCTGGGTCACCTGGTCCATTTGTACGATGGCTTGGTTAAC
>DATMOE010000266.1:0-7406 GCA_035568435.1 Herbaspirillum sp.
CTCGAAGATGATGGAATACGATCAGCCGTTGGTCTGGGTAGTGCTGCTGCTGATGCTGTTCGGCATGGTGATGGTGTATTCGGCCTCGGTGGCGTTGCCCGATTCGCCCAAGTACGCCAATTACACAACCACGCATTTCCTGGTGCGCCAGGCCCTGTTTATCGGCGTGTCGCTGCTGGTCGGGCTGATGGTGTTCCGCGTGCGCATCGAAACCTGGCAGCGTTGGGGCCCGTATCTGTTCGTCATCACCCTGATCCTGCTGGCGCTGGTGCTGGTGCCGGGAATCGGCAAAGGCGTTAATGGCGCGCGGCGCTGGCTGTCGTTCAAAGTATTCAATATTCAGCCTTCGGAGCTGATGAAGTTATTCGTCGTCCTGTATGCCGCCGATTACACCGTGCGCAAACAAAACGTGATGCATATGTTGACCAAGGGCTTCATGCCGATGACGGTTGCCATCGGCGTGGTCGGTTTGCTGCTGCTGCTGGAACCCGATCTGGGCGCATTCGGCGTGATTGTTTGCATCGCGATGGGAATTTTGTTTCTGGGCGGGGTCAACGGCATCTGGTTCGGCGGCATCGGCGCGACGCTGGTCGGCATTTTCTCGTTGGTGATTGTGCTTTCGCCGTGGCGGCGCGAGCGGATTTTCGCCTATATGGACCCGTGGACTGAAAACAATGCACTGGGCAAGGCCTATCAGCTTTCGCATTCCTTGATTGCGTTCGGGCGCGGCGAGTTTTTTGGCGTCGGCTTGGGCGCCAGTGTGGAGAAATTACATTATCTGCCGGAAGCGCATACCGACTTTTTGCTGGCGGTGATCGGTGAAGAACTGGGTTTTGCCGGCGTGCTGGTGGTGGTGCTGTTGTTCTACTGGTTGATTAAGCGCGCATTTGAAATCGGCCGTCAGGCGATCGCGCTGGAAATGATGTTCGCCGGATTGGTGGCCAAGGGCATCGGCATCTGGCTCGGTGTGCAGACCTTCATCAATATGGGCGTCAATCTCGGTTTGCTGCCGACCAAGGGGCTGACCCTGCCGCTGATGAGTTATGGCGGTTCGGGCATCTTGATCAACTGCATCGGATTGGCGATTCTGCTGCGCATCGATTACGAAAATCGTGTGCTGATGCGGGGAGGACGCGCATGAGTATGCAAACGAATGCGCCAAAGCGTCTGCTGATCATGGCAGCCGGCACCGGCGGTCATATCTTCCCCGGATTGGCGATCGCCGATACGATGCGCGCACGCGGCTGGCAGGTTTCCTGGCTCGGCACCACGCATGGCATGGAGCAGACCTTGGTGCCGGCGCATGGTGTTGAGAGGGACAGCATCGCTTTCTCCGGTCTGCGCGGCAAAGGCTGGTCGCATACATTGCGCGGCATCTGGCGTTTGCTGACGAGTTGCGCGGCTTGTTGGGGCGTGCTGCGCCGCCGTACGCCGGATGTGGTGTTGGGCATGGGCGGTTACGTGACGGTGCCGGGCGGGGTGATGGCGCGATTGCGCGGCGTGCCGCTGGTGCTGGTCAATGCGGATGCCGGCTTGCTGCTATCGAACAAAATGCTGGCGCCGCTGGCCAGCCGTTTGCTGTTCGGCTTCCCGTCCGATTTCGGTGCGTTGGCGCGCAAGTCGGCCGTCACCGGCAATCCGGTGCGTACAGAAATCAGCACGCTGGCAGCGCCCGCGCAACGTTACGCAGAGCACAGCGGTGCGCTGTCTTTACTGGTGGTCGGCGGCAGTTTGGGGGCGCAAGTACTTAATGAAAGCGTGCCCGCCGCGCTGGCCCTGATGCCGCCGGAACAACGACCGCGGGTGGTGCATCAGTCGGGCAAACAACATATCGCCGCACTGCGCCAGGCCTATGCACAAGCCGGCGTGGAAGCGGAAGTACTGGATTTTATCGACGACATGCCGCGCCGTTATGCGCAGGCCGATTTGGTGCTGTGCCGCGCCGGCGCGATCACCATTTCCGAGCTGACGGCCGCCGGTGTGGCCAGCATTCTGGTGCCGTTCATGGCATCGACGACATCGCATCAACGCGACAACGCGATCTGGATGGCGCAGCAACAGGCGGCGATTCATCTGCCGCAGCAGCAATTGACGCCGGCTGCGCTGGCGGCGCAGTTGGACAAATTAACACGCGCCGATTGCCTGACGATGGCGCAATCGGCATACGGACAAGGTCGGCGCGACGCCAATGAGGTGATCGCCGACGAGTTGCAACAACAGGCGGGAAAAGTATCGAGAAGCCATGAAGCATAGAGTTAAAAATATTCATTTCGTAGGCATAGGCGGGTCCGGCATGAGCGGCATCGCCGAGGTCCTGCTTAATCTCGGTTATGTGGTGTCCGGCTCGGATCTGGGCCGCAATGCCGCGACGCGCCGGCTGTCGAAATTGGGCGCGAAGGTAACGCATGGCCACGCTGCGGAAAACGTTGAAGATGCCGATGCCGTCGTGACCTCGACCGCCGTGCGCCCGGATAACCCGGAAGTGCTGGCAGCACGCAAGCGCCATATTCCGATCGTGCCGCGCGCGATCATGCTGGGTGAACTGATGCGTCTCAAGCAGGGTATCGCGATTGCCGGCACGCACGGTAAAACCACCACTACCAGTCTGGTCGCCAGCGTACTGGCGCAAGGCGGGCTGGACCCGACTTTCGTGATCGGCGGCCGTCTCACCAGCGCCGGCGCCAACGCCAAATTGGGCGCGGGCGAATTCATCGTGGCCGAAGCCGATGAATCCGATGCTTCGTTCCTGAATCTGTCGCCAGTGATCGAAGTCATCACCAATATCGATGCCGATCATATGGAAACGTATGATCACGATTTCGCCAAACTGAAACAGGCTTTTGTCGAATTCACCCAGCGTCTGCCGTTCTACGGCGTGGCGATCGTGTGCCTGGACGATCCGCATGTGCGCGAAATCATGCCGATGATTTCCAAGCCGATCATTACTTACGGCTTCCATGCGGAAGCCAATGTGCGCGCCATCGATGCGCTGGCGGTGGGCGGGCACATGCAGTTCACCGTAATTCAAGCGGGTTACGCGCCGATGCAAATCAGCCTGAATCAACCCGGCATGCACAATGTGCAGAATGCCTGCGCCGCCATTGCCATTGCGCGTGAGCTCGACGTGGACGACGCCGCCACGCAAAAAGCGCTGACCGAATTCAACGGCGTCGGCCGCCGCTTTACACGCTACGGCGATGTCGCCCTGCACGATGCCGACGGCAAGCCGGCCGGCAGCTTCACGCTGGTCGACGATTATGGTCATCACCCGGTTGAAACCGCCGCGACGATTGCTGCGGCCCGTGGTGCTTATCCGGGCCGCCGTTTAGTGCTGGCGTTTCAGCCGCATCGCTACACCCGCACCCGCGATTTATTCGAAGATTTCGTCAAGGTATTGTCCAGCGTCGATGTGCTGGTGCTGGCCGAAGTGTATGCCGCCGGCGAACAGCCTATCGTCGCCGCCGACGGCCGCGCGCTGGCGCATGCGTTGCGGGTCGCGGCCAAGGTGGAGCCGGTGTTCGTCGAAGATATCGCCGACATGCCGGCCAGCATTCTGGCAGTGGTGCGCGATGGCGACGTGGTGATGACAATGGGCGCCGGTTCGATTAGCGGCGTGCCGGCCAAACTGGCCGAGTTATCGGAACTGGATCAATGATGATGACGATGGAACAAGCGGCAATGGCAACTTCATTCGGTAAAGTCGGCGTGCTGTTCGGCGGTCGTTCCGCGGAGCGCGAGGTGTCGCTCATGTCGGGTGCCGGCGTGCTGGCGGCGTTGCGCAGCAAAGGCATCGACGCGCATCCCTTCGATCCAGCCGAGCGTGATCTGGGCGAATTGGCGGCGCAGAAATTCGATCGCGTCTTTATCGCCTTGCATGGCCGTTACGGCGAAGACGGCACGCTGCAGGGCGCGCTGGAACAATTGGGGATTCCTTATACCGGCCCCGGCGTGCTGGCCTCGGCCATTGCGATGGATAAGGCGATGACCAAGCGTATCTGGCTGGCCGATGGTTTGGCTACGCCGCTGTTCGAGATGCTCACTGCGCAATCCGACTGGGCGGCGGTGGCGGCCAAACTGGGTTTGCCGCTGATCGTGAAACCGGCGCATGAAGGCTCGACGCTGGGCCTGACCAAGGTGACTGCGGTCGATCAATTACCTACGGCCTATGCATTGGCGGCCAAGCTCGATGGCGCTGTGATGGCGGAGCAATTTGTCGCCGGCATGGAATTGACTTGCGCCGTGCTGGGTGAGGGCGAGGCTGCCAATGCGCTGCCGCTGATCCGCATTATCGCGCCGGACGATAACTACGATTATCAGAACAAGTACTTCACCGACACCACGCAGTATCTGTGTCCGAGCGGTTTGCCGGCGGCGCAGGAAGCTGAGATTCAGGCTCTGGTTCTGGCCAGTTACCGCGCTTTGGGTTGCCGCGGCTGGAGCCGTGCCGATGTCATGGTGCGGGCCTCGGACAACCAGCCGTTTCTGCTGGAAATCAATACCTCGCCCGGCATGACCGGGCATTCGCTGGTGCCGATGGCGGCCAAGGTGGCGGGATTGAGTTACGAAGATTTGTGTTGCGAAATATTGAGGCAGGCGGCGCTGGATATGACGCCGTCGGCTGATTGGAAGCCGCAAAGCAAGTAATAGGGATAAAGGAAGCGCCATGTGGCAAGACGTCAAAATGTTGAACGCGCTGAGCGGCCTGTTGGTGGCCGTGGCGGCGCTCGCATTGCTTGGCGCCGGCCTGTGGTGGGTGGCGCAACGGCCGATGTTTACGTTGAAATCCATCGTGGTTGAAGGCATGCCGGATATGCCGCTGCGCCGGGTGAATGCATTAACGATTCGCTCGACGGCGTTGCCGCGCATCAAAGGCAATTTCTTTACGGCGGATCTGGATAGCGTGCGCAGCGCATTCGAATCGGTGCCATGGGTGCGTACGGCGATGATCCGGCGCGAATGGCCGAACAAGCTGATCGTGTCGGTGGAGGAGTACCGCACTTTGGGAACATGGGGTGAAGACGGTCGTTTGTTGTCGGCCAAGGGCGATGTGTTTACCGCCAATCTGGATGAAGCGGAAGAAGACGGTCCATTGCTGGCGTTTTCCGGCCCGGACGGCAGCGAAAAAGATGTGGTGACGCATTATGGGCAGATCAAGGATTGGTTTGCATCGCTGTCGCTCAAGCCGGCTGCGGTGGCGTTGTCGGACCGCTATGCATGGACTGTCAAGCTGGACAACGGCATGACATTGGAACTGGGACGCGAGCAGGATAAAAACACCATGCGCGATCGGGTCATGCGATTGATTGGGGTCTATCCGCAATTGCTGCAGAAGATGAACGGGAAGATTGAGAATGTGGATTTGCGCTATCCGAATGGCATGGCGCTCAAAGACAACGGACTGGTGCTGGCCGGTTTGACAGGGAAACAAAATAAAGCGAAATGATATGACTAAAGACGCGAAAAATTTGATCGTTGGTCTCGACATCGGCACCTCCAAAGTGGTGGCGGTGGTGGCGGAGGTATTGTCCGATGGACGCCATGAGGTCATCGGTCTGGGGCAGTCCGATTCCAAGGGCTTGAAGAAGGGCGTGGTGGTCAATATCGAGGCCACTGTCGAATCCATTCAGCGCGCTTTGGAAGAGGCCGAACTGATGGCGGATTGCAAGATCAGAAACGTTTATACCGGCATCGCCGGCAGTCATATCCGCAGCTTTAATTCGAGCGGCATGGTGGCGATCAAGGATAAGGAAGTCAGCGCGGCCGATGTGTCGCGCGTGATTGAAACGGCCAAGGCGGTCAACATCCCGACCGATCAACAATTGCTGCATACCGTTCCGCAGGAATTCATTGTCGATAATCAGGAAGATGTGCGCGAGCCGATCGGCATGAGCGGCATCCGGCTTGAGGTCAAGGTGCATATTGTTACAGGCGCGGTATCGGCGGTGCAGAACATCGTCAAATGCGTGCGGCGCTGCGGGCTGGAAGTATCCGATCTGATTTTGCAGCCGATGGCCTCGGCCGATTCGGTCTTGACCGCCGATGAACGCGAACTCGGTGTGGTACTGGTCGACATCGGCGGCGGCACCACCGACGTGGCGGTATTTACCGAAGGGGCGATCCGGCACACCGCGGTGATCCCGATTGCCGGCGATCAGATTACCAACGACATCGCCATGGCGTTGCGCACGCCGACGCTGGAAGCGGAAGAAATCAAATTACGTTATGGCTATGCCAAGCAGATTTTGGCCGATCCGGGCGAAACGCTGGAAGTGCCGGGATTGGGCGATCGCAATCCGCGCACTTTGTCGCGCCAGGCGCTGGCCGCGGTGATCGAGCCGCGTGTCGAAGAATTGTTCGCGCTGGTGCATCAAGTGGTGCGCGAGTCCGGTTACGAAGAAGTGCTCTCGAGCGGCATTGTGCTGACCGGCGGTTCCGCAATGATGCCGGGCATGGTCGAGCTGGCCGAAGATATTTTCCTCAAGCCGGCGCGCATGGGCACGCCGGAGTACAGCGGGCAATTGGCCGATGTGGTGCGCAGTCCGCGTTATGCGACCGTGCTGGGCCTGTTGCTGGAAGCGAAAAAACAGTATTTGCGGGGTTATATCGTGACGCGGCAGGAGGGTTCGGTGAAGGCAATCTGGCAACGGATGAAAGAGTGGTTCCTGGGGAACTTCTAAATGTCGGTGAGGATGTAATCGGGGTAGGCAGGATAGGTAGGTAGCGGTCGGCGTGAGAGTTTTGGTTCGGTGGTTTTGGAAATTCGGTTTGCAAATGCGTTTTTGTTTTTTAGTTATTCATTACTTAGTCTTTAACACACAGTTGTCAGTTGCTAGGCGTCACATCGCGGGATGCCTATCAACTGCAAGCTGTACATTATTTAGGAGTCAATCATGGAAATCGATATGCTGGAAAATGCGTCACTAGGCACTATTATCAAAGTGGTCGGCGTTGGCGGCGCTGGCGGCAATGCGGTGCAGCACATGATCAACAAAGGCGTGTCCGGCGTTGAGTTTATTGTGGCCAATACCGATGCGCAGGCATTGAAAATGTCGAAGGCCGACAATGTGATTCAGATTGGCGAAACCGGCCTCGGCGCCGGTATGCAGCCAGCAGTCGGCCGTCAGTTGGCCGAGGATTCGTCGGCGCGGGTGGAAGATGCATTGCGCGGCGCGCACATGGTGTTCATCGCCGCAGGCATGGGCGGCGGCACCGGCACCGGCGCGGCGCCGGTGATCGCGGAGATCGCCAAGCGCTTGGGCGCGTTGACGGTGGCGGTGGTGTCGAAACCGTTCTCGTATGAAGGTCAGAAGTGCATGGACATCGCCGATGCCGGTTTGGAAGAACTGGCGCAGCATGTCGATTCGCTGATCATCATTCTCAACGAGAAGCTGGAAGAAATCTATGAA
>DATMOE010000267.1:0-6696 GCA_035568435.1 Herbaspirillum sp.
CCATTTCACGACTAGCGGAATTCGGCAATCCGGCGGCCTATCAATTGCCACGCCCGATGCTGCATGCGAAAAATCTCAATTTCAGCTTTTCCGGTCTGAAAACCGCGGTACTGACGGTGATCAAAAACCATCCGGCCAATATCTGCGAACAAGACAAAGCCGATATCGCGCGCGGCTTTGTCGATGCAATTGTGGAAGTACTGGTCGCCAAATGCATGACGGCGCTGAAACATAGCGGCCTGAAACGGCTGGTCATTGCCGGCGGCGTCGGCGCCAATCATCAATTGCGTGAAGCGCTCAATGCAGCAGCCGGGGCGCGGCGTTATAAGGTGTTTTATCCAGAAATGGAATTTTGTACCGACAACGGCGCAATGATCGCCTTTGCCGGCGCCATGCGGCTGCAAGCCAATCCAGCCGCTGCTTCGCGCGATTATGCCTTCAGTGTGCGGCCGCGCTGGCCGCTGGATCAATTGAAGATATAGCTATTGATCCGATCTACGATTCGACCTGTTTTTTCTTAGCGCCGATCTTGCCTTCCTTGCCGGCCATCAGATTAGCGATATTTTTTTGATGGCGAAACACCAGCAGCAAACTCATTGCCAGCACCGACAACAGAATGCCGCTTTCACTGCCGAACAGCAGTCCGTAATAAAACGGCGCAAAAATGGCCGCAACCAGTGCGGCCAGGGACGAATAGCGAAACGCAAATGCGACGATCAGCCAGGTCGCCATCGTGGCTACGCCCAGCCAGATATTCAACGCCAGCAAAACGCCCAGCGCAGTGGCCACGCCCTTGCCGCCGACAAAGCGGAAAAACACCGGCCATAAATGCCCCAGAAACACGGCCAGCACCACCAGCGCAATACCGGTGTCCTCGACACCGAAACGCGGTCCGAAACGGTAAGCCAGCCACACGGCCAGCCAGCCTTTGAAGCCATCGCCGATCAAGGTCAATATGGCGGCTTTTTTATTTCCGCTGCGCAGCACGTTGGTCGCCCCGGGATTTTTGGAGCCATAAGTACGTGGGTCGGATAGCCGGAACAATTTGCTGACGACTACCGCAAACGAAATGGAACCGATCAGATAAGCAGCCACCGTAAACAAAAGAGTATTCATGATTTCCCCGGAATTAATCGGTCAGCGCACAGCTGACGGCGGTGCAAGGTAACACAGCAAGCAACGATTGTGGCGCGATGCCGACCAGATAACCGCGGCGACCGCCGTTGATATAAATTTTTTCAAGATCGAGAATAGTTTGTTCGACATACACCGGCATCGCCCGGCGCGTGCCGAACGGCGAAGTGCCGCCGATCAGGTAACCGGAATGGCGGTTCGCCACCTCGGGCTGGCAGGGTGCGACCGATTTGCGGGCAATTTGCCGCGCCAGATTTTTGGTCGATACCTTGCAATCGCCATGCATGAGCACCAGCAACGGCTTGGCGGCTTCGTCCTGCATGACCAGCGTTTTAACCACATGATGTTCGGACACGCCCAATGCACGCGCCGACACCGCAGTGCCGCCATGTTCTTCATAGGCATAGGGATGTTCGGAAAAAACGATCCGATGGCGACGCAAGAACTGCGTCGCAGGGGTTTCCGAAATATGTTTGGAACTCATTGCAAACGTTTCAAATACGCGATTCAAATACCGGCCAAAGCACGCAAAAACATGCAACGCGTTTTAAACCGGCTGATTAGGCGCAGGCGTTTCGTCCGCGCCATCGTTTTCAGCGGCAGGATCGTGAGTCTCGTCAGTAGCCGGTTCGCTACCCTTCTCGGCCTTGCGCTTCAGTTTTTCTTCTTTTTTCTTTTTCTTTTCTAACTCTTTTTGCCGTTTCTCATACTGAAAATTAGTTTTTGCCAAGTGTGCACCTCGTAAATTGTTCGGTTGAAATATGGCGGGAGCCAAGCGCTTTCAGGATACAGGGATTTAAGCCCGGGACGCACAAAACCTCGTATTACAGTCAGAATTGTCAAATTAACAATAATTGTACTCTTAGCCACGCGGATGATGCGTCGCATGCAGCAATTTCAAGCGTTCCCGTGCGATATGGGTATAAATCTGCGTGGTCGATATATCGGCATGTCCCAGCAGCAATTGCACCACCCGCAGATCGGCCCCATGGTTAAGTAAATGCGTGGCAAATGCATGACGCAGCGTATGCGGCGACAACGGCGCATTGATATCGGCCTGCTTTGCATGCTTTTTGACCAGCGTCCAAAACATCTGGCGCGTCATCGGGCCGCCGCGGGCCGTTACAAACAGGGCATCGTTCATCTGCCCATCCAGAATTTGCCCGCGCCCCTCTTGCAAATAACGGACGATCCAGCCGCGCGCCTCTTCACCGAACGGCACCAGCCGCGTTTTATTGCCTTTACCGGTAATGCGCAACACGCCCTCGGTCATCCCGACTTCCAGCGACTTCAGCAGCACCAGTTCGGACACCCGCAAACCGCTGGCATACATCAGTTCGAGCATGGTGCGATCGCGCAGACCGAGCGGCGTGGCGATGTCCGGCGCCGCCAGCAGCGCCTCGACTTGCGCTTCGGTCAGCGTCTTCGGAAAGCGCGGCGGCTGTTTGGCCGATTTCATGCGCAGGCAGGGATCGACGCTGATCCGGTTTTGTCTCAATGCGAGCAGATAAAAGCGCTTGAGCACCGCCAAGCGCCGGTTGGCCGATGTCGCCTTGGTATCGGCATGGCGCGCAGAAAAATAGCCGAGCAAATGTTCGGCCTGCGCCTCCAGCAAAACTTTCCCGTGCATTGCATGCAGCCACTGCGCGAACAAGCGCATGTCGCGCCGATAAGCTTCCAGCGAATTCTTGGCCAGACCATCTTCCAGCCACAAGGCATCGCAAAATTCATCGATTGCGGTCGCGCTCTCGGCCGGCAGAACGATGGCGGCAGACAAAGGGGAAGAAGGGGTGGAAAGCATCGCGCTAGTGTACTCAAAATGCAGCCGGGCGAGAAAGCCGGTCACGCATAAATTTGAAAAACAGCGTCAAAACAGCGCATCGACTATGCGACACTAGAGCGCGTTGTCCACCACTCACCCCATACCGCCAGCCATTAATGAATACCGTTGCACTGCTATTTCCAGACTTCGCACTGATTGTGATCGGTCTGATCTTATTCCGCATTACCAATTGGGGTGGCGAGTTCTGGGCCGGCGCCGAAAAACTGGTCTATTTCGTCCTGTTCCCATCGCTGCTGTTTTACTCCACCGCCCGCACCCCGCTGCATTTCGAAACCACCGGCGCCATGATTCTGATCAGTACGCTATCAACGCTAGCGGCGATTGCGCTGACCTGGATCGGCAAGCCGCTGCTACGCAGTCAAGCGCGAAAAGTACCGGAACAACCGCTGCAATACGAATGCGGCATGCAAACTGCCTATCGCTTCAATTCCTATATCGCCCTGGCGCTGATGTCACGCCTGGCCGGTGAGCAAGGCGCCGGGCTGGTAGCGCTGCTGATCGGCTTCGGCGTGCCGCTTTGCAATATCGCTTCGGTGCATTCGATGGTGAAAAAGGACGGCCATCTGCTCAGAGAACTGGCCCGCAATCCGCTGCTGCTGGCCACCGCCGGCGGCCTGCTATGCAATCTGCTCGGTCTGACCATACCCGAAGTCGCCGGCGCGATTTTTACGCGCATGGGCAATGCCGCCGTGGCGCTAGGGTTGATACTGGTCGGCGCTGGCTTGCGTCTGTCCGGCATGCACCAGGGCAAAGCGATTTCCGCCTATTTCATTACGATTAAATTATTGATCCTGCCGGCGATCGCCTATGCGCTGGCGCGCTACGCCGGACTGCCGCCGTTGCAGTTGCAGATACTGGTTCTGTTTTGCGCGCTGCCGACGGCTTCCAGCGCTTACATTCTGGCGGCCCGCATGGGCGGCAATGGGCCGCTGGTGGCGTTTCAGATTTCGGCCGGCACGATTGTCTCGACATTGACGCTGTCGTTCTGGTTATGGATGGTGCAAGCTTAAGGCCCACGCCACATGCTCGCGCACAATGGCCGATGCATCATCAGCCCGCGCGCGCAAGGCTGCAACGATCGCCGCGCCGCCTTTATTAGCGGCAGCCGCATTCCCCAAACCGACCGCAATATTGCGCAACCAACGTTCATACCCGATACGGCGAATCGCGCTGCCTTCCAGCTTGCGATTGAATTCTTCCTCACTCCAGCCGAATAGCTCAATCAGCGACGCATCACCCAAGCCATGGCGCTCATCGAAATCGCTCAATGTCGCCGCTTGTGCGAATTTATTCCACGGACAAAATAACTGACAATCGTCGCAACCGTAGACCCGGTTGCCGATCAGAGAGCGCAATTCCACCGGAATACTGCCCTTCAACTCGATCGTCAAATACGAAATACAACGCCTTGCATCCAGCTCGTATGGCCCGACAATCGCCTGCGTCGGACAAACATCGATACAGGCGCTGCACTGGCCGCAATGCGCGCTCGCCGCCGCATCCGCCGGCAACGGCAAATCGGTCAAAATCTCGCCCAGAAAAAACATCGAACCGGCTTCACGATTAAGCAGCAACGTGTGCTTGCCGCGCCAGCCCAGCCCGGCCTTCTCCGCCAGTGCCACTTCCATGACCGGCGCCGAATCGGTAAAGACGCGGTAACCGAACGGCCCGGTCTGCGCTTCAATACGGCTGGCCAATTGCTGCAAGCGCGCACGGATCACCTTGTGATAATCACGCCCCCGCGCATACACCGACACCACCGCGGCATCGGCATCCTGCATGCGCGCAGTTTCGCGTTCACGCCAATCCGGCAACCCCGCCTGCGGCAAATAAGACATGCGCGCCGCGATCACACTGACGGTTCCCGGCACCAGCTCGGCCGGCCGGGCGCGCTTCATGCCATGCGCCGCCATATAATCCATCTCGCCGTGATAACCTTTGGCCAGCCAGTCGGCAAAGCCGGCTTCGCGATGCGACAAATCGACATCGGTAATCCGAATATCGGCAAAGCCGAGCTCCCGCCCCCAGGCCTTGATGGTCTGCGCCAGCGCGAACATTCGATCGGCGTCGTTCATAAGCCGCGGCTCAAAAAAAGATGCATCCATTACCATTCGATAAAAGTCACTTGAGGTTCCGTTCAGCCATGCCAGCAACCCACACCTACCGCCTGCACGACGAAGCCGGCACCGATGCGCTAGGCCGTTCGCTGGCGCAAATCCTGCAACCGGGCCTGGCAATCTATTTGCATGGCGAGCTGGGCGCCGGAAAAACCGCCCTCACCCGCGCCATGCTGCATGCCGCCGGCTATACCGGCCACGTCAAAAGCCCCACCTACACGCTGGCCGAACCCTACTCGATCATGCTCAATGAAAGCATGGTAACGCTAATTCATTTCGACCTGTACCGCATGCTCAGCGCAGAAGAATTTCTGGATGCCGGATTCAGGGAGCATTTCAACCCAAATACGATCTGCATTGTCGAATGGCCGGAAAAGGGTGGCGCAGTGTTGCCGCCCCCCGACATCGAAATCACGCTCAGTGTGCAAGGATACGGCCGTGAGGTAGAATTACGCGCATTATCGGATAAGGGTTTTGAATGCCTCGCTCGACTGAAATTCGCACCAAATATTTAAACTCCCAGACCCGGCGTACCGTTCTCAAAGCCGGTGGGTCGCTACTCTTCTCAGTACTTGCCTACACGCCGATGCTGGCGCGCGCTGCCCAGATTGTCGCCGTGCGCGTCTGGCCCGCTGAAGATTACACCCGCGTCACGCTGGAAAACGACACCGACCTGAAGGTCAGCCATTTCACCGTCAAAGATCCTGAACGGCTGGTGGTCGACATCGAAGGCATCGATCTGAACGGCACGCTCAAAGATCTGGTCGCCAAAATTCAACCCAACGATCCGTACATCAAACAAGTCCGCGTCGGCCAGAACCGGCCGCATGTGGTGCGGCTGGTGTTCGATCTGAAAGAACCGGTCAATCCGCAAGTGTTCACGCTGGCCCCCGCCGGCAATTATAAATACCGCCTGATTTTCGATCTCTATCCGGTTGATCCGGTCGATCCGATTGCCGCGCTAATCAAAAAAGGCGACTGGTTCAAGGAACTGCCGGACGACAAACAAGCGACCATCCCCGGCAGCAAACCGGATGACAAACTGCCGGCCCCAGATACCGATACCGCGCTCGCCAAGGCCGATCCCAAAGCCGACGCCAAAAACAGCAAGGCCCAGCAACTCACGCGCATGATCACCATTGCGCTCGATCCCGGCCACGGCGGCGAAGACCCGGGCGCCATCGGCGGCAGCGGCAGCTATGAAAAACATGTCGTGCTGTCGATCGCCAAGCGCCTCAAGAAAAAAATCGAAGATCAACCGAATATGCGGGTCATGCTGACACGCGACGACGACTTCTTCGTGCCGCTGGGCGTGCGCGTGCAGAAGGCCAGAAAAGTGCAGGCCGATCTATTTGTCTCGATCCACGCGGATGCATTCGTGCGGCCGAGCGCCAGCGGCTCGTCGGTCTTTGCGCTGTCGGAAAAAGGCGCCAGCTCGGCTGCAGCGCGCTGGATGGCCAATAAGGAAAACTCGGCCGATCTGATCGGCGGCGTCAACATCAACACCCACGACCAGCAATTAGCCAGCGTGCTGCTCGATCTATCGACCACCGCCCAGATCAACGACAGCCTGCGCGTCGGCTCCACGGTGCTCAATGAAAT
>DATMOE010000268.1:0-4784 GCA_035568435.1 Herbaspirillum sp.
AGCCGGAAAGCGACGAGATCACCTCCTTCTATTTCGAGCCGGCGGACGGCAAACCCTTGCTGGCATTTGAACCGGGCCAATTCATCGGCTTGCGCGTCGTAGTCGGCGGCCAAGAAATGCGGCGGCAATATTCCCTATCGACGACGATCAACAACGACCATCAATACCGCATCAGCGTGAAACGCGAACCCGGCGGCAAAGTGTCGAATTATTTACACGACGCTGTACACGAGGGCGCGACCATCGAACTGTTCCCGCCTTCCGGCGACTTCACGCTCACGCCGAACACCAAACCGCTGCTGCTCATCAGCGGCGGCGTCGGCATCACGCCGATGCTGGCGATGCTGGAAGCGGCGCTGCCGAGCGGACGCCCGGTCGTCTTTATCCACGCGGCGCGTCACGGCGGCGTGCACGCGTTCCAGGCACGGCTCGACGAACTCGCGAAATGGCACCCGCAATTGCAGCGCTTTTTCTGCTACGAACAACCGCGCGCACAAGACCCGCAACCGCACGCAACCGGCCATCTCGGTCTCGACCAATTGAAGCAATGGATGCCGGCTTCGCCTGATGTCGATGCCTATTTCGTCGGACCGAAACCGTTCATGCAAGCGATCAAACGCCACCTGCACGACATCGGCGTGCCGGCCGCGCAAAGCCGTTATGAATTTTTCGGACCGGCGTCGGCGCTGGATTGATGAGCCTTGTATATCTAGCCACATTCCAAGAAATTTTTGCAAAACCATGACACTGAGTGGCATAATAAATTCATGAGACGAGTATTCAAAACCCGTCATTTCTGTCGCTGGATGCGAAAAACGACACTGACCGACAACGCGTTATGCGCTGCAGTACATGAAATGACGCAAGGACTGATTGATGCCGACCTTGGTGGCGGCGTTGTAAAAAAACGGGTCGGGCTTGCCGGTCGAGGCAAACGCAGCGGCGCAAGAACCCTCATAGCCACCAACAGGGGGACCCGATGGTTTTTCGTCTACGGATTCGAGAAAAATGATCGGGCCAACATCGCAGACGATGAATTAGAGGCGTTGCAAGACATCGCGCTACAGTTGCTGGCAAGATCGGGACGGCAACTCGACGAAGCAGTTCAAGATAGTGCGTTACAGGAGATATGTCATGACCACAAAACCTAAAGCCAAAAGCCGGATTTTCGAAGCTGTGCACGAAACGGCTGATGACCTGCATCGTCTGGGCTTCATCGATAAACGCAAGATGCGCAAGTTCGATGTGCTGTGCCTCGACCCTATTCCAGAGTACAGCAGTGAAGAAATTCGTGCGCTGCGCGATCACCTGCAACTGAGTCAATCGGTGCTTGCCGCCGTATTGAATACCAGCCTGTCGACCGTGCGCAAATGGGAAATCGGCGACAAGCATCCCAGCGGTCCGTCGTTGAAATTACTGAATCTGCTGGATCGTAAGGGATTGGAAGCAGTTCTTTGATTCCGGGAGCTGGCTGCCGGCTCTCGGAAGACCATCTTAGTTGGCGCCGCATCATCGCAGCGTTGCCAAAAATAAACGTTTTGTGAATCCGCCTTTTGCGCCGGCCTGGGATCATGCAGGTTTGTGAATGACGGCCAGGTGCGCCGCTGCGCACCTGTCACAGATTGTTATGCTCGGCTACGATCCGTAAGCTTTGTAAGATTAAGTTAATTCCCCTAAGACCGCGTATCTTTTGCCGTAAAGACTCCGATTCCCCTATAAATTCAAACCTTCCTGTTTAGGTTCATGTTGAAATGCCAATCGATTATTGTCTTATTGAAGGTGGAAATTTCGGGGACGATCTGAATCGCACCTTGTGGCGCCAGTTATTCCCCGATATCGACCAACTGTCCAAGGACGTTGTCATTACGGGGATCGGCACCATCCTTTCCTGCAAACCTGCCGACAACGTGCGGAAAGTCATTTTAGGTTCCGGCGCCAAGGGACCGAATATAAAATTACATACCGGCAACAGCGATGTGCGCTGGGTACGCGGGCCGCAAACGGCCCAAGCGGTCGGTGTTGCCAAGCAGTTGGGCGTCGGCGATCCGGCCTGGTTGTATTCCGACTTATATGAAACCTTCGATGCCGACCGCAGCGGCGCCATCGGCTTGATACCGCATTGGGCAACCTGGCACAGTTTCGACTGGGCATCGGTGGCCGCGCATGCCGGCATGATCGGCATCGATGCCCGTTTGCCGCCGGCGCAAGTCATGCATAAAATGCGTTCCTGCTCGCGCATTCTCACCGAATCCCTGCACGGCGCGGTGTTTGCCGATGCGATGGGTATCCCCTGGGCGCCGGCCATTCTCGCGCATCGTTTCAACCGCTTCAAATGGGAAGATTGGAGCGCAACGATCCATCGGCAATTCAACCCCTTCGTAGCGGATCGCCCTCTGATCAATTCGATCACGCCGATCAAATCAATCACCAACAGGATTGCCAAAAGCATCAATTTCAAGGCAGCGACGCGCCTGCCGGCCCTGCGCGCGATCAAGACATCCTCACCCGAGGACGCGGAACAAATCGCAACACAATTATTTAAATATTGTGCCGATGAATCCAACTTCTTTTGCAGCAATCCACGGCTTGTCAGCATGAGCAAGGAAAGGATGCTGGATATCTGCGCCGATTTCGCCAAAGATTACGGATTGGCTTTTCAGCCGAACAATACTTCAACGCTGTATCAGATGAACTACCCGAAAATTAAATCGCATTTCATCCATAACAGTAATAATTATTTGTGGGATGGCATGCGGGAGCGGGTTGACGTTTAATGAAGGGCAAGGCGGAGCACTCAGTACAACTGCAAGTCCCGGATCATTTGATAGTCGCTATCCGCTACAGGCACGAATTTTTCCGCATGCAAAGCGTCCAGCGTCGCGGCCACGCTCGGGTTTTTGGTATCGAAAAAGACCTTCTGTATTTTTTGGCGGATGTCTGCGCACAGTTGCGTGCGGTAGACAAAAGGATCGTGCGGAAGCGCTTGCGATTGCCATAAGACACGTACATCGTTTTGCTTGATTGCGCCATCCCGCGTCAACATCGCCAGGGACGTGCTGGCCACAAACGCAGCATCGACTTCCCGGTTCATGACCAAGCGCACCGATTGCTCATGACTGCCGGAATAGCCGATACGGGAAAAATAACTCGTTAACGGCGTTCCGATCTCTTTTGAAAAAATATTGAGCGGAATCAGCGCGCCGGAGGTGCTGTCTGGATCAGCCAGCGCCAGCTTTTTACCTTTGAGCGATGCAATCGTAAAATGACTGTTCTGACGAACGATCAAGAGCGAATAGTAGGCAACGGTCGATTTGACGCTGTAGATATCGGGCTTGTTCACCAGGGTCGCAAACGGCGTGATGGACGCATTGCTTTTCCTGACCGTTGCATAGGAAGCGGGACCCAGCCGGGCGATGTCGATCGATCCGGCCAGCAAGCCTTCCATGACAGCGCCGTAGGAAGGCATCGAAACGCTTTCCACGGGAATATGCAGCGCCGCGCTCAATTCCTTGAACATCGGCTGGAGCAGGGTGCCGTTATTGAGCAATTGGCCCTGCGGAAAAAAAGAGAAGCGCAGGCGCGAAGGTCTCTCGCAAGCTGAAGATGCCATTACCGGTATCGCCACTGTGAACAGCAGGATCAGTAAGCCAGAAAAGCGTTTCATCATGGCAGTTGGAATCTCCCTTGCACCAGCGTTCGTTCGATTTCGGCTGCCGGCACCGGCCGCTGCAGGTAAAACCCCTGGACCTGATCGCATCCGGCAATCTTGAGATGCATCAATTGCTCTTTGCTCTCGACACCTTCGGCGATCACCTTCAAATTCAGGTTATGCGCCAACGAGACAATCGAGGCAACGATCACCGCATCGTTGTTGTCGTTTCTGATATCGCGCACGAACGATCGATCTATTTTTACCGCATAAATCGGCAATCTTTTCATGTGGCTCAAATCGGAATAGCCCGTTCCATAATCGTCGAGGGAAATTTTCAGGCCGGCTGTGCGCAACTGTTCCAGGATGCTCCTGGCGATGTCCATGTCATCAATGATGCAACTCTCGGTGATCTCGATTTCCAGTAATTCGGCCGGCAGCGCGTAGCGCTTCAACGCGCCCAGCACCGTATCGACCAGCAAATTGTCGCGCAACTGTTTGGCCGATACATTAATGGCCACCGGCAGCAGCGGTATGTGCATTTCACGCCACAACGCCAACTGCTTGCATGCCGCCTCGATCACCCAGTGGCCCAACGGCACGATCAAATCGTGCTCTTCGGCCAGGCTGATAAATTCGCTCGGATAAATCAAACCATGTTCCGGGTGCTGCCAACGCACCAATGCTTCGATGCCCACAATATCGAAATTCTGCAGATCGACCTTCGGTTGATAGTGCAGACAAAATTCGTTTTCTCTTAAAGCCTGCTTGAAGCGCGCCAGCAATTCAACCCAGCGCGCCGCCGATTCATTGAGCGAGGCGTCGTAGAACCGGAAAGTGCCGCTGCCGGTTGCCTTGGCGCTATACATCGCGGAATCGGCATTGGTCATCAAGGCGTCGATGTTTTGTCCGTCCCGGGGATAGATCGCAATACCGATGCTGGGCGCCGTATGCACGTCATGGCCGCCCAGATCGGGATAAGGTGCGCAGACGGCCGCCACCAACTTTGCCGCGATTTCAGCGATCTGCTTTTCCGTCGCCAGCTCGGACACCAGAATCACAAATTCATCCCCGCCGATCCTTGCCAACAAATCGTATTCCCGCAGCACTCCGCGCAGACGCCCCGCTACCGCTT
>DATMOE010000269.1:0-3600 GCA_035568435.1 Herbaspirillum sp.
ACCATGCCATCCTTGACCACCACCGCGCCAACCGGCACCTCGCCCAAAGCCCAGGCGTGCTGCGCTTGCGTCAATGCCAGTTGCATGAAATCAACGTCTGCGGCGTCTGCGGCATCTACGGCTTCTGGCATGGGATTCAATCGGCAGTAATTTCCGCCCAGCAATTGGGCGTTTCATGTAACACCAGCTTCTGCAGACGCAGGCCGGTGCCGTAATGATCCTGATAAGCGGCATTGAGAATGTCGAATGCAGTCTGCGCCAGATTCTCGACGGTGGGAATACGGCTGATCACCACCGTTTTATGACCCGGCAGGCTCTCCAGAAAAGCCCGCACCGGCGCATCTTTTTCGTAGACCAGAAAAGCGTGATCCCAGAGATCGACCAAATGCGCCTTGGCCAGCGTTTTGATATCTGAAAAATCCATGATCATGCCGTTGTCGGAGCTGCCCTCGACATCGATGACCTTGCCCACCAATGTAATTTCAAGCGTATAGCGATGGCCATGCAAATTGCGGCACTGGCTTTTGTGGTCTGGAATGCGGTGACCTGCATCGAATTCCAGTTTGCGGGTAATGGTTAACATAATTCCATACGTATTAAAGGTTCTAATCTATTTTTATCAGGGAATCTGCAGCAGCTTATGCGTCTGAATACTCAGCTTCCATTTCGGATTGTTTTTACAAATCTCGATTGCCTTGCGCGTATTGATCGCAACCAGCGGGCCATCCATTGCCTGCACAAAAAAATGCGCGAAATCCAGCGCTTCGTAATCGGCCAATACCTGCCCTTCTTGTGGAATCACCACCTTCAGTTCGCTGCCCCGCTTAACCTTCAATTCAGCCCCCATTTTCGGACTGACGCAAATCCAATCGATGCCCGGCGGCACTTCGATCGTGCCATTGGTTTCAATCGCAATTTCAAAGCCGGCCGCATGCATCTGTTCGATCAACGCCGTATCCAGTTGCAACAGCGGCTCGCCGCCCGTAAATACGACGTATTTGCTGGCGGCGTAGCTGGCCGGCCATAAAGCATCGATGGCCGCGGCCAGCGTCATCGGATCTTTGAACTTGCCGCCGCCCTCGCCGTCCGTGCCGACGAAATCGGTATCGCAAAACTGACAAACCGCCGCAGCGCGATCCGCCTCGCGGCCGCTCCACAGATTACAGCCGCTAAAACGACAAAACACCGCAGGACGTCCGGCATGCATGCCCTCGCCCTGCAGTGTGTAGAAAATTTCCTTGATGCTATACGTCACGACACGATCCTAAAAGATAAAGCCGGCGCAATATAGGCGCCGCGCATCATTGTACTGCGCCGGGCCAGGCCGGCTAAGAATTTCTCTGCGCCAAATGCAGTGCCGTATAAACACGATCGCCGCGCATTACATAATTGACCGATAGCAGGCTGCCGGCAGGCCATACCGGGTGCCAATCCTCGGTCAAGACCAACGTCAAACACGGCGAACCAGGCGTGAATGCCTGCACCCGCGCTGCGCTGAAATCCATAAAACGCTGCGTCTCGGGATATAAGGCCTTATACAGCGATTCTTTGGCCGAAAACAGCATCGTCAATGCCTGCGAAGGCGTGCAGCCGCTGATCGCGTTCAACAATAGCGCCAGCTCGCCCTCCTGCGCCACCAATGCGGCGATACCCTCAACCGAGGCCGGTTCGATCAGGGTTTCGACGTCGATACCGAGCAGCCGGGTCGCGCCGATGCGGCTGACCGCGGCGATCGCCTCGCCGCTGCTATGCGTGATGCTGCCGAGCCAGCCTGACGGCCATTGCGGCAAACGATCTACGCCCATGGCAGGCGGCGCCGGTGCGTCGCAAGCGGCGGCGCGCAAAGCGGCGAACGCACAATGACGGCCGGCCAGATATTCGGTTTTACGTTTGGCGCTGGCGCTGCGCAGCGGCGACGGCAGCGTTGCAGCGGGGAGCGCTGCCGCCGCTGTTTGTACCGCCCCGCCGGCCATAGTGACCGACGCCGGCAGCGCCAAGGCCGTCTTCAGACCCTCGCGCCACCATGCGCTATCGACATTATTGCTACTTTGACTATCGAACGGCTGCTTATCCATCGGGCTCCTGTGAAGAGCCTGATTTTATCCGATGTCTGCTTGGCCGAGCGGCCTGCCGAAAAAAGGATAATTCGGATCGTTGTAGCCTGGCGTCGATGGATGGCCGGGCGTCACGATCCCATCGATCAGCGCTTCTTCGGCCGCACCGATGGCCAGCTCGATCGCGGGATAATAATCTTCCATCTGCGCCAGCGTGCGCGGACCGGCAATGACCGAACTGACGATCGGATTAGCCAGCACCCATGCCGTGGCCATCTGACCCAATTGCCATCCCTTTTGCTCGCAGTATTGTTTTAAGCGTTGCGCAATATCCAGCGACTCTTGGCGGAATTCGGCCTGCATGATGCGGCGATCGCCTCGTCCGGCGCGGGAATCCGGCGCCGGTGGCTGGCCCGGCGCATATTTGCCGGTCAAGACACCGCGTGCAATCGGGCTATACGGCACCACCCCGATGCCGTAATACTCGCATGCCGGCAAAATTTCAACTTCCGGGCCGCGATTGAGCAGATTGTAATAAGGCTGGCACACCACCGGATGCGCGACACCGAGCTCACTGCATAGGCGGATTATTTCGGCAATCCGCCAGCCGTGAAAATTGGAAAGGCCGAACGAGCGAATTTTGCCGGCGCTAATCAGATCGCCCAAGGCGCGCACCGCCTCTTCCAGATCCTCCTCCAGATAATCGCGATGCAAATACAAAATATCCAGATAATCGGTTTTCAGACGCGTCAAACTCTGCTCGGCTTCATGCATGATCCACTGCCGCGAATAACCCGATTGATTCGGCGCCGAACTCATCGGATTGCCCAGCTTGCTGGCCAATACCCAATCGTGCCGCTGTCCTTGCAATACCTGGCCGACCATGCGTTCGGATTCGCCCTTGCTGTACACATCGGCGGTATCGATAAAATTGATACCGTGCTCGCGGGCCGACGCCACGATGCGTTCGGCCTCGGCCAGTTCGGTTTGATCGCCGAACATCATGCTGCCCACGCACAGCACCGACACCTTCAGATTGCTTCTACCCAAACGACGATAATGCATTTGCCATTCCTTCATAGTTAAAACCGGGCGGCAGCGAACCGTGCAGCGCTCATTAAGCAGGCACTGCAACGCCCATTAAAAATCGTATCTTCCGATACAGAGGATGTAATTGCTTGCGCAACCAGGGCTCAATATATACCGCAATTAAACTGCCCGCGCCGATCACGGCGGCGATCGGCAGCAGCGGCATCAGAATCGCTGGCATCCATGGCATTGCGTGGCCTATTTTAACGATCATCGCCACCAGCATGTTTTCATGCAGTAAATACAGCGGATAACTGACAAAGCCGAGGAAAACCAACACCGGCCGGCTCAATAAGAATTGCATCGGCCGCATCAAAACTGCGGCGCTAAAAACAATCACCACCACCATGGCCGCGGCAGTTTGTTCCGGCCTTAAACCGCCGATCACAATTGCCGCGGCGATCGACACCATCACAGCAGCGATGAGCAAAGGCATTTTCCGTTCATGAAAATAGCG
>DATMOE010000270.1:0-12223 GCA_035568435.1 Herbaspirillum sp.
AGCCGTAGGCTGCCGGAATGACACGAACGAAGTACAACCATCCACCACAGCCCGCCTGACGCCCCGCCCATGGTGCTTAATAAAGCGTTGCATTAAGAAGCCTTAAACCGCCCCAGTCCACGACTGCTCCCGCAACGTAGACCGCATGCGCGCAATCGCCTGGCTATGCAATTGACATACGCGCGATTCGGAAACCCCCAACACGGCGCCGATTTCCTTCAAATTCATTTCCTGTTCGTAATACAAACCCATCAGGATTTTTTCGCGTTCGGGCAAGCGGTTGATGGCCTCGATCACGGCGGCGCGAAAGCCCTCGTCGACCAGACCTTGCGACGGATCTTGACCTTCGCCGACAGCAAACCGGTCCAGAAAATGTTCGTGCCCGCCCTCGCTATCGTGGAAATCTTCGTAATAAATTAATTGATGACCGCCGCACTCGCCCAGCAACGCCTGGAATTGCACCAGCGTCAGATCCATTTGTTTGGCCATTTCGGATTCTTGCGGTGCGCGCCCCAATTGCTGCGTCAATACCTGCACCGCGTCTTCCACCTTGCGCATATTCTGCCGGATGCTGCGCGGCAGCCAATCGCTGCTACGCAATTCATCGAGCATCGCGCCGCGGATGCGTTGCACCGCATAGGTTTCGAATTGCGCGCCGTGCGTATCTTCGTAGCGCGCAATGGCGTCGAGCAAACCAATCATGCCGGCCTGAATCAGGTCGTCCACTTCGACATTTGGCGGGAGCCTGGCCTTGAGCTGATGCGCCAGTTTTTTTACCAGAGGCCCGTGTTGTGTCAGTAAGTGATTTTTATCTGCTTTGCCATGGACGTTATACATCAGACGTCACACCCCCAGCTGAATACCGACGGGCGGTATTCCATAAGCACCCGCCGGCGCCAGAAAATGTCCTGCAATACGTTTGAACGCCAAGGAAGCGCTGGCCCGCGGGAAAGCATCGATCACGGTACGTCCCTGTCCGGCAGCGCGCGCCAGATGTTCGTCGGCCGGCACCGCACCGAGAAGATCGAGATCAATTGCCATGTAGCGGCTGGCCGCCTGGGCAAGATTGTCGTACACCATTTGCGCCTCTTTTTCCGAGCCGCCCGTCAACAGCAGACTAAAGCGCCGGCGCCCCAACTTGTCGCTGAGACGTTTGAGTAATATATAAGCGGATTTGATCGAGATCGAACTGGTCGATACCTGGATCACAATCTCCCCGCTTTCCATGGCCGCTATCGGAAAAGTATCGTCCGCATTGAGCACGCCGTTGAACATCACGATATCGGCCTGCGTTGCTAACGAGTCGAATACTGCGGCGATGCGCGCAGCATGCTGACGCAAGGCTTCAGGCTGATCTTGACGCGACAACAGCGCCAGACCGATGCCCTGCGGCAGCGCTTGAATCACGTCATCGAGCGTGCGCTCCTCGCGCGCCACATCGAGCAGTGTCGCCATGCGCGGACGCAGCAATTTGTTATAGAAATCATTGGCGCCGCTTGAGGTATCGAGCAGCAGCACGTGACTAGCCACCTCCCGCAACGACGCGCCGAGATTGAACAGCATCGACTGCTTCTCTACCGCAGGCAATACCGACAAAAAAGTAAACAGACGGGGCTTGGGGCGCTCCAACATGCGCCGCAGACCTTCGGCCTGATCGACTGCATAACTAACCAATGATTACCTCACGCAAGGTCTTATCGTTGACTGCCCGTGTCGCCTGCCCGGCGATCAATGGCAATTCTGTATCCCGCAGTTCAAATGGCGCTGTTTCGCGCTTCTGTTTAAATGCACGGTCGGCCAGGTATAACTTATTGGCGACATGTAAATCTTCCGGCACCCGCTGTCCATTGGCGACGTAATAGAGATTGAGCTTCTGGCGAATCACAATATCGATCACGTTGCCGATGGTTGCCGCTTCATCGAGCTTGGTAATAATGCAACCGGCCAGACCATCGCCTTTGTAAGCACCGACCACTTCGTTAAGCGTGCTGCCCGTGACGGTAGCATTCAGGCACAGCAGGCGTTTGACTTCCGTACCGGCGCCCGACAGCATCGCGACCTGTTCGGCCACCATCTGATCGCGCTGGCCGACGCCGACGGTATCGATCAAGACCGTGTGTTTGCCTTTTAGTTCTTCCAACGCAATGCGCAGGTCGGATTCATCTTTCACCGAGTGCACCATCACGCCCAGAATTTTGCCGTAGATGCGCAGTTGTTCGTAGCCGCCGATACGATAGCCGTCGGTGGTGATCAGCGCCAGTTTGTTGGCGCCATGACGCATCACGCAACGTGCCGCCAGTTTGGCGGTGGTGGTGGTTTTGCCGACACCGGTCGGACCGACTAAGGCGTAGACGCCGCCCTGCTCCAGCAATTCGTTTTCATTGTTCATGGTCAGCAGATTGCGCGCCAGGATCGATTTGACCCAGGCCAGGCCGGCAGCGGCATTGCCGCCCGGCGGCAGGTGTTCGGTCATCAGGCGCGACAGGCTGGCGCTGAAGCCCGCCGCCAGCATTTCGCGCATCACGTCGGCCTTATGCGGATCGCGCTTCTGGGTGTGATCCCAGGAAATTTCGGCCAGTTGCGACTCCAGTGCGCCGCGCATCTGACGGATTTCCTTCATCACTTCGCTGTATGCCGCAGCGGCGTTTTCGGTGGCAGCCGCCTGCAGGCGGCGCGCCGCCATGACATCGGCCAACGCCACTGCCTGCGTCGGGGAATTTACACCGGCACGATTGCGCCAGACGCGGGCAACCGCAGCGGGGCTGGCCGCTTCAGGTGCAGCATGGGTCGGTGCAGGTGCTGCCGCCGGCTTGGCGGCAAATGCCTGGGCCGACGGCGCCGACTCAGACTTTGCCCGCAAAGCTTCGTTAGCGACGAAGGCTGCCGCCGACATCGCCGGGGCATACGCTTCGTCCAGTTCGCTGGTCATTTTTCGGGCCGGCGAGGGACGCATCGTCGAGCGTGCCGGCGCAGGTGTGGCCAGCGTCGACATTTCCTCATTGGCCATGGCCAGGATTTCAACGCCGCCCTTAATCGTGCGATTGGACAGGATCACTGCATCCGGCCCCAATGTTTCACGCACATTGCGCCATGCTTCACGCGACGACGCTGCAACAAATTTTTTCACGTTCATACTTGCCCTCCAACCAGGCTGGTAACTTTAATCGTTTTTGAGTCAGGTAATTCTGCATGAGACAGTACTTTGAGCTGCGGCATGCCGCGCCGCAAAAAGCGCGCCAACAATGCGCGCAGCGGTCCGGCCACCAGCAAGACGGGCGTCAGGCCGAGTTGCTCCTGATGCCGTACCGCGGTTTCGGTTTGCGTGATCAGCGTATCGGCCAGGCCCGGCTCGATACCGGTGCCGTCGGGACCGCTGGCTTGCAGGGCTTGCATCAACAAACGTTCGAGCTTGCTGTCCAACGTCATCACCGGCAATTCGGCTTCGGTCGGGAAAATCTGCTGCACAATCGAGCGGCCCAGCGCAACCCGCACGATCGCCGTCAGTTCGGCCTGGTCCTGCACGCGGGCGGCATGTTCCAATAAGGTTTCGATAATGGTGCGCATATCGCGGATATGCACGCCTTCGGACAACAGATTTTGCAGCACCTTCTGCACCACCGCCAGCGAGAGCAGTTTCGGCACCAGGTCTTCGATCAGTTTCGGCGCATCCTTGCTCAGATGGTCGAGCAATTGCTGCACCTCCTGGCGGCCCAGCAAATCGGCTGCATGACTGTTGATCAGATGATTCAGATGGGTTGCCACCACCGTGCCGGAATCGACCACGGTGTAACCCATGGCCTGGGCTTGTTCGCGCAGATTGGCGTCGATCCAGGTGGCAGGCAGGCCGAAGGCCGGATCGCTGGTCACCACGCCTGGCAATTGGCCGGTGACCATGCCGGGATTGATCGCCAGAAATTGGCCGGCATTGGCCTCGCCCTTGCCGATTTCGACCCCTTTGAGCGAGATGCGATAAGCCGATGGTTTCAATTCGAGATCGTCGCGGATATGCACCGGCGGCGATAAAAAGCCGACTTCCTGCGCAAATTTTTTGCGGATGCCTTTGATCCGGCGCAACAGCTCGCCGCCCTGCGCTTTATCGACCAGCGGAATCAAGCGATAACCGACTTCCAGACCCAGCATGTCGACCGGCATCAGATCCTGCCAGCTGGCTTCTTCGCCTTCCGGCGAGACAGCAGCCGCCGCCACCGGTTCGGCGGCGACGATCGCGGCTTTCTTGATGCGCTGTTCCGCCAGATAAGCGGCGCCGCCCAACACCGACGCCAGCAGCAGGAACGCAACGTGCGGCATGCTTGGAATCAAACCCATCGTGCCGATAATCGCGGCGGTAATGTAGAGCACCTGCGGTTTGGCGAACAATTGATTCACCAATTGACCGCCAACGTCCTGCTCGGTGGCCACCCGCGAGACCACCATACCGGCCGCAGTGGAGATAATCAGCGATGGAATCTGCGCCACCAGGCCATCGCCGATGGCCAGCAATGTGTATTTGTTCAGTGCCTCGGCAAACGCCAGATCATGCTGCACCATGCCCACGATCAGACCGCCGACGATGTTGATGACGGTAATGATGATGCCGGCGACCGCGTCGCCGCGCACGTATTTACTGGCGCCGTCCATCGCACCGTAAAATTCGGCTTCCTGCGCCACTTCCTTGCGTCGCGCGCGGGCTTCCGGTTCGGCGATCATGCCGGCGTTCAGATCGGCATCGATGGCCATCTGCTTACCGGGCATCGCGTCCAACGCAAAACGGGCGCCCACTTCGGCGATACGCCCGGCGCCCTTGGTGACGACCGTAAAGTTGACGATGGTCAGAATAATAAACACCACGATACCGACGGTGTAATTGCCGCCGATCAGAAAGTGGCCGAAGGCTTCGATCACTTTACCGGCGGCGTCCGGGCCGCCATGGCCTGAGGTCAGCACGACGCGTGTGGAGGCGACGTTGAGCGACAGGCGCAGCATGGTGCTCACCAGCAGCACGGCAGGGAAAGCGATGAAATCGAGCGGCTTGACGGTGTACATACTGGTCAGCAGAACGATGACCGACAAGGCGATATTGAAACTGAACAGAATATCGAGCGCAAACGGCGGCAGCGGCAGGATCATCATCGACAGCATCATGATGATCAACAACGGCGCAGCTAACTGCTTGCCGCTGCGAATCGGCACCCAGGCCGGTAATTTCAAACCATTGATAAAACTGTTCATTAAGCCGATCCGGAATGTTGTGCTCTAGCAGCTGCGAAGGCTGCAATTTTTTGTGCGCGCGCTGCGGCGTAGGCAGGGTCCAGCGGATCGAGCTCACGCGGCACGGTAATGTCGTAAGGGCGATCTGGATAGGCGCCGCCGGTCGTCTTGAAAGCGCGCAACTGGAATACATAGGCCAGCACTTCTGCCACAGCGGTGTAGAGCGATTCAGGAATTTCATCGCCGATTTCAGCATGAAAATGCAAGGCACGCGCCAGCGGTGGCGCTTCCATGATGGCCACCCCATGTTCCTGCGCCATTTCGCGAATGCGCGCAGCCACCGCGTCGGAGCCTTTGGCAACCACTTTCGGCGCACCCATGCTGGATTCTGAATATTTCAATGCAACCGCATAATGTGTCGGGTTGGTCACGACCACATCGGCCTTCGGCACCTCGGCCATCATCCGGCGACGCGCCATGGCGCGCTGCAACTGCCTGATCTTGCCCTTGACGCGTGGATCGCCTTCGCTTTCCTTATGTTCCTGCTTGACCTCTTCTTTGGTCATCTTCAATTTCTTGGCGTATTTCCAAGCCTGATACGGTACGTCGATCGCCGCAATCACCACCAGGACGCTGACCATCGCCAGGAATGCATGCCAGATCAGGGCGCCCATGTGCGCTGGGCTGGTGGTAAGTGCTTCCACGCCGAGCCCCATCATCGCGTCCATTTCGTTCGAAATCACCACCCAGGCGACGGTTCCCAGCAGCACGGCTTTGGCGCTGGCTTTGCCGAGTTCGACCAGCGAATTGAGCGAAAACATGTTGCCGATACCGTTCATCGGGTTCAATTTGCTGAATTTGGGAACGATGGTCTCGAAATTGAACAAAAAGCCGCCGAGTATCATCGGCGAGGCAAATATGGCCAGCAGCAACAGGCCGGCAATCGGCGCCATGGCGATCAGCACATCGACACAATAGCCTGCCAAGTGACCGGATAATAAAGCAGGATCGTAGGCCTGCTCGCGCTCGAAAGTGAAAGCGGCGACCATCAGCCGGCGCAATGTTGTGGCCACGCTGCCGCTGAACATCCAGACTCCGGCGCCGCCAAGCAGCAATACCAGACAGGTAGCGGTCTCGCGCGAACGCGGGATGTCCCCCTGGCCGCGCGCTTTCTCAAGCTGCTTGCTGGTGGCGGCTTCGGTACGTTCTAAATCGCTTTCTCCGGCCATCGCCGACTCCCTTTATCGGGGGGCTACACGCCAAAATCAGGCACTAGTCCCCTAGTGCGCGATTATCGGCGACAAGCGGCGGCAACCATCGCGGGAATAAACGTGAAAAGGCCTCGCATTTCACTGTAGCCCAAGAGAAATGAAAAGAAATGCAAAGAAATAGCGCTGCGCAGAATGGCGCAACGGGAGCAATTACATAATATTAGGAGGGAGGTGGCCGCAGGCCGCCGGAAGGACACGAACGGAGTACAACAGCCCGCCACATCTCGCCTGACGGCGCCTTCACTGAACGGTATTAAAAGCCCAGACTCTCCAGCAAATCGTCAACCTGGCTCTGATCGGCAATCACATCTTTGCCGCCGGCATGAATTTGCGGGCCGTTCATCAGGCCAGTATCTTCGCGCCGAGTCTCGGCCGGGGCATAATCGACCAGTAATTGCACCAGTTGGCGCTCGATATCATTGGCCAACTCAGTGACCCGTTTGATGACCTGCCCGGTTAAATCCTGAAAATCCTGGGCCATCATGATGTCCATCAACTGGGCGCGGGTCAGGCTGGCGTTGTCCTGCGTTTGTTGTAATGCCGACATGCTTTTAGCGGCCATTACCCGGTATTCGGCTTCGGTGAAGGGCGCTGCCAGCAGCGTTTGCCATTCGCCGCTCAGTTGCGCCGCATCCTGTTGGATTTTTTCCTGCAGCGGCAGCGCCAGTTCGGTCGCATTCAATACTCTCTGCGCCGCTTTTTCGGTCATCTGGGCCACATATTCCAGCCGATCACGTGCATCCGGCATGTCGCTCGCGGCTTTTTCCAACAAGCGGTCGAACCCCAGTCCACGCAAATTATCGTGCAACGAACGCGTCATCTGCCCGATACGGGTCAGAAACTCCTCGTTTTGGCCACCTTGACTATCCACGTTAGCCTCCGGTAGCGGCCATTTTCTCAAAAATCTTGGCTAGTTTCTCGTCCAGCGTGGCAGCGGTGAACGGTTTAACGACATAACCATTGGCGCCAGCTTGGGCTGCGGCAACAATATTTTCCTTTTTGGCTTCGGCCGTCACCATCAAAACCGGCAATTTCGACAAGGCTGGATCTTTGCGGATCTCTTGCAACATGGTCAGGCCATCCATGACCGGCATATTCCAGTCCGAGACAACAAAATCGTATTGCTCGGTCCGCAGCTTGTTCAACGCCATCGCACCGTCTTCCGCCTCGTCGACATTGGTGTAGCCAAGCTCCTTAAGCAAATTGCGCACGATACGACGCATTGTCGAAAAATCGTCCACCACCAAAAATCGCGTATTCGGACCTGCCATATCATTTACCTCGTTCATTCATTGAATATCTATCGACCATCGCGCACTAAACTTTAATGTCGCAACAGGTTCATTCTTTATATTTCGGCAAAAAAACAGTTGCAGGCGAGCAGTTAAACCCGCAACGCCCTGCTGCCATGCTCGGCCAAATAAGCCAGCACCCGTCCCGGCATCGCTTGCAACGGCAGCACTTCGTGCGCCCCGCCAACCGCAATTGCCTCGCGCGGCATCCCAAACACCACGCATGATGCCTCATCCTGCGCAAAATTATAAGCCCCTGCATTACGCATTTCGAGCATGCCCAAAGCGCCATCTTTGCCCATACCGGTCAAAATCACGCCGACGGCATTCTTGCCGGCTGCAGTCGCCGCCGAATTGAACAAGACATCGACCGAAGGCCGGTGCCGGTTAACCGGGGGATTTTGATCCAGGCAAGTCATGTAATTGGCGCCGCTGCGCACCAGCGTCAAATGCGAATGACCGGGCGCAATATAGGCATGACCGGGCAACACCCGCTCATTGCCGGCCGACTCGCTGACCGAAATCTTGCATAAATTATCCAGCCGTTGCGCAAACGAGCGCGTAAATCCTTCCGGCATGTGCTGCGTGATCAGGATGCCCGGGCAATCGGACGGCATTCTGATCAAGAACTCCTTGATCGCTTCGGTGCCGCCGGTGGAAGCGCCGATGATGATCAGTTTTTCGCTACTGGTAAACGGATTGCGGATCTGCGGCAATACTGACGACTCTTTCGGCTCGCTACTGATCGTGCGCGCGCGGATCACCGCCTTGGACGCCGTCCTGATTTTGTCGGCAATCATGTCGGTGTACTCGTGCATGCCGCTCTGAATCGATATCTTCGGCTTGGTCACGAAATCGACTGCGCCCAATTCCAGCGCCCGCATGGTGATCTCGGAACCGCGCTCGGTCAGCGACGACACCATCACTACCGGCATCGGACGCAAGCGCATCAGTTTTTCCAGGAAATCCAGCCCGTCCATCTTCGGCATTTCGACGTCCAGCGTCAAAACATCCGGATTAGTTTGCTTGATCAATTCACGCGCAAAGATCGGGTCCGGCGCGACGCCGACCACTTCCATATCCGGCTGACTGCTGATGATTTCTTTCATCACGCCGCGGATAAGCGCGGAATCGTCGATGATTAATACCTTGATTTTCATACTCCAGCTTCCGATCAGAACAAATCGACTTCCCCGCCGACAGGCGTTTTTTGCAGACGGACCGCGTAATCCTGCTCGCGATTAACCACGGTATTGTTGTTCATCTGCTTCAGTTTCTTGACCAAAACTTTACCGGTGCGCGGAAAAAAATACACCTTGCGCGGGAAAATGTCATTTAAATCTTCCGCCACGACACGAATATTTTCCGCCTTCAGGAAATTACGCACGAATTGCGCATTGCGCTCGCCGACGTTGATGGCAATAAAGCCACGCAATACATTGCCGCCGCCGAATACCTTGGCTTCCAGATTTTCACGCCGGGCGCCGGCCTTGAGCACATCATTGATCAAGACTTCCATGGCGTAACTGCCGTAGCGCATCGAAGCCGATACCGGGCTATCGTTTTCACCGCCGCCGTCAGGCAACATAAAATGATTCATGCCACCAATGCCGGACACCCGATCCCGTATGCAAGCCGATACGCAGGACCCCAGCACCGTGACGATCATCATGTCTTTGTGCGTAAAGAAATATTCCCCCGGCAAGATTTTGGCCGCATCGCAATCGAAGGTCCGATCAAAATAGACGTTGGTCGCAAACTGTTCAGATGCTATTTGATTCATCACTTATTTCCCGGGACGGTGCACAGGGGATTTCCCTAGCTCATAGACCGTCTTTCCTCTTAGTTTGAGTGCATCGGACACATATAAAAAATTCTCGGAATGGCCCGCGAACAACAAACCGTCCGGTTTCATCAACGGCACGAATTTGCTCAAAATTTTACCCTGCGTTGGTTTGTCGAAATAAATCATGACATTGCGACAGAAAATAACGTCGAACGGGCCGCTCAACTGCCAATTGTCCGCCAGCAAATTAAGGGGCCGGAAAGTGATCAGCTTGCGCAGTTCCGGCCGCAGCCGAACCATGCCGGCCTGCGCGCCGGTGCCGCGCAAAAAATACTTCTTCAGCCGCTCGGGCGACATTTTTTCAATCCGCTCGATCGGATAAACGCCATTGGCCGCCACGTTAAGCACATTGGTATCGATATCGGTGGCGATGATCTGTGCCGGCGGGGTCAATGTGCCATAGGTTTCGCACAGGGTAATGGCGATGGAATACGGTTCTTCCCCGGTAGAGGCGGCCGAACACCAGACACTGACTTCGCGGCGTCCCTTGACATGCTCGGCCAGGATCGGAAAGTGATGCGCTTCGCGGAAAAATGAGGTCAGATTGGTGGTCAGCGCATTGACGAAGGCTTCCCATTCGTCGCTTTCGTGCTGCTTTTCCAGGGTATCCAGATAGTTGATGAACGAATCAATCCCGGTGGCCCGCAAGCGTCTTGCCAGCCGGCTATACACCATTTCCTGCTTGCTTTCAGCCAGCGCAATCCCGGCGCGTCGATAAATCAGATCGCGGACCCGATCGAAATCGCGCGTCGTGAAGTCGAATTCCTTGGAGGAACTCAATTTATTCTGTGGCTCTGCTGGTTTCAAGGGCCCATCCTCTCTTTGCTTTTCTGATTATGCTTGAGCGTAAAGAAGGTTGTTGTCCCGATAAGCCACCGTTTTAGGGGTCTGTTCTAGAGCGAAAGGCAGTTAAGGCGCCGTCAGAGTGGGTGTGGCGGGATGTTGTGTTGCGGGAAGTAAAGAAGGGAGGCCGCAGGCCGGAATGACATGGACGCAACACAACATCCCGCCACACCCACTCTGACGGCGCCTTAACTTGACCGGAGCTATCTCACGCATCAGCGTTCTGGTCGAGCTCGGGGAAGAGTACGTCGGTATAACCGAACTGCGTGAAATCCTCGATACGCATCGGATACAGCACGCCGATCAGATGGTCGCATTCGTGTTGCACCACCCTGGCATGAAATCCATCGACCTCGCGGCTGATGGCCCGGCCGTCCTGATCGACGCCTTCATAATGCACACGGCTCCAGCGCGGCACCACGCCGCGCAGACCGGGCACCGACAAACAGCCTTCCCAGCCGTCTTCAATTTCTTCGGACAAGGGCCTGAGCAGCGGATTGATCAGCACCGTTTCCGGCACTTCGGGGGCATCCGGGTAACGCTGATTATGTTGAAAACCGAAAATAACCAGTTGCAAATTGACGCCGATCTGCGGCGCCGCCAGGCCCGCCCCATTGACCGCGCGCATGGTGTCGAACATATCGGCGACCAGCGCCGCCAGTTCCGGTGTGCCGAACTCAGTCACCGGCTCGGCTTGACGCAGCAGGCGCGGATCGCCCATTTTCAGAATTTCACGAATACTCATCATCGGCTCCGTTGTATGACATCAAGGCGGATCAGTTGTGGATCAATTGAGTAACTGCTTCACATGCTCGGCAAATGCGGCGCCGGTTTCCGGGTGCTTCAAGCCCATCGCCAGCATTGCTTTCAGGTAACCCAGTTTGGAGCCGCAATCGTAACGCTGGCCGGCATAGCGATAGGCCAATACCTGCTCGTGGCGCATCAACGCCGCAATGCCGTCGGTTAATTGGATTTCGCCGCCGGCGCCCTGTTCCAGTCCGGCCAGATGGGTAAAAATGTCGCCGGTCAAAATGTAGCGACCGACCACCGCCAGCGTGGAAGGCGCCAGCGCCGAGGCCGGCTTTTCAATAATCGCCTTCACCTTTTCCAAATCCGGCAAATAAGGATCGGCGCTGACAATCCCGTATTGCTTGGTCTCGCTGCGCGGCACATCCTGCACCGCCAGCACGCTGCTGTTTTCGCGCGAATACACATTGATCATCTGCGCCAGCACCGGTTTGACGCCGTCCTCGACATCCATGAAATCGTCGGCCAGCAGCACCGCAAACGGTTCGTTGCCCACCACCGGACGCGCGCAGAGCACGGCATGCCCCAAGCCCAGCGGCGCCGATTGGCGGATATAAATGCAATTGACATTTTTAGGGATGACGTTCTGCACAAACTCCAGCAGTTCGAATTTGCCGGCCGCTTCCAGCTCGGTTTCCAGCTCATACGCTTTGTCGAAATGGTCCTCGATCGCACGTTTATTGCGGCCGGTGATAAAGATCATTTCGGTAATGCCTGCGGCCACCGCTTCTTCCACCGCATATTGGATCAGCGGCTTATCGACGATCGGCAGCATTTCCTTGGGCTGCGCCTTGGTTGCCGGTAAAAAGCGGCTGCCGAGACCGGCCACCGGGAAAACAGCTTTGGTAATTCTTTGCGTCATGCCTGCTCCAACAATTTTAATAATGCGTTTTCATCCAGAATGGCGACGCCCAATTGCTCGGCCTTCTCCAGTTTACTGCCGGCTTCCGCGCCCG
>DATMOE010000271.1:0-2293 GCA_035568435.1 Herbaspirillum sp.
GACTACCCGGCCGGCCGCCTGTGGCGTGACGCCAAACTCTATGAGATCGGCGCCGGCACCAGTGAAATTCGCCGCATGCTGATCGGCCGTGAATTATTTGCTGAAGTGCAGTAACCCGCAGTAACCGTCACGCGAGCCCGAGTCCTATCATGCATCCCTTCCCCAAGCTGCTGTCTTCGCAAATCGCCTTCGATACTGCGCGCACCATCCTGGATGGATTCGATAAGCATTACCGTCTGTTTCGTGCCGCCAG
Source organism: Herbaspirillum sp. (assembly GCA_035568435.1). Classification (GTDB taxonomy): domain Bacteria; phylum Pseudomonadota; class Gammaproteobacteria; order Burkholderiales; family Burkholderiaceae_D; genus Herbaspirillum. The sequence continues at coordinate 254 of DATMOE010000271.1, forward strand.
CCAGACCGCACGACAGCATTTCGAACAAGCCGACTGGGTGCGGGGGCAAGCCGCGGCGCGCGAGCGTATCGCCTTCTACGACACCCGCGTAGCCGAATGCGTGCATCTGCTGGAAGAAGAATACGAACCGCAGGATTTGAGCGATGCGGTGTGGCGCGAAGTCAAACTGCACTATATCGGCCTGCTGATCGAGCACAAGCAACCCGAACTGGCGGAAATTTTCTTCAATTCCGTGTGCTGCAAAATCCTGCACCGCTACTATTTCCATAACGATTTCATTTTCGTACGGCCCGCCGTCTCGACCGAATATCTGGACACCGACGAACCGGCGCCGACCTATCGCGCCTACTATCCGGGCGTCGACGGCTTGCACTACACGCTCAAACGCATCGTCACCAATTTCCAACTGGCCAGGCCGTTTATCGATCTGAACCACGACGTGACGCTGGTCGAACAGCGCATTGTGCAATTACTGGCTGCCGACGGCATGCAAATGGATTTCCATATCCAGATCTTGGCGAGTCTGTTTTACCGCAACAAGGGTGCTTACATCGTCGGCAAAATCATCAACGGCGCGCGCCAAATACCGCTGGTGCTGCCGATCCTGCAAAACGGTAAACGTGAACTGTATCTGGATGCGGTGCTGGCCGACACCGATCTGATGGCGCTGCTGTTTTCGTTCACTCGCGCCTATTTCATGGTCGATATGGAAGTGCCGTCGGCCTATGTGCAATTCCTGCGCTCGCTCTTGCCGCACAAACCCCGCAGTGAAATTTATACCATTCTGGGCCTGCAAAAAATCGGCAAGGCTTTGTTCTATCGCGATTTTCTGCGCCATCTGCGGCACTCTTCCGATCGCATCGACAGCACGCCGGGCATTCGCGGCATGGTGATGGTCGTGTTTGCGCTGCCGTCGTTCCCGTATGTATTCAAGGTCATCAGAGATATTTTTCCGCCGCCCAAAGAAACCACCAAGGCGCTGGTCAAGGAAAAATACCTGCTGGTCAAATATCACGACCGCGTCGGCCGCATGGCCGATACGCTGGAATATTCCAGCGTGGCTTTTCCGCGCGCCCGCTTTTCGGACGATCTGCTGGCCGAACTGAAACAATGCGCGCCGTCCGAGATCGAAGAAGACGGCGATGAAATCGTCATCCGTCATCTGTATATCGAACGCCGCATGGTGCCGCTTAATCTGTATCTGAAAAATGCCGAAGAAACGGGCAATTGGGCGGCCTTGGCCCACGGCGTGATCGAATACGGCAATGCGATCAAGGATTTGATTCGCGCCAATATTTTCCCGGGCGACATGCTGTATAAGAATTTCGGCGTCACAGACCATGGCCGCGTCGTGTTTTACGATTACGATGAAATCGAATACATCGCCGACTGCCGCTTTCGGCCGATACCTGCGCCGCGCAATGAAGAAGACGAAATGGCGGCCGAACCCTGGTATCCGATTGCCAAAAACGATGTGTTTCCCGAACAGTTCGGCACCTTCCTGCTGGGCAAGCCGGCCATCCGGGACGTCTTCATGCAGCATCACGCCGACCTGCTCGATTACCGTTACTGGCAACAGCACCAACAACACATTCTGGAGGGACATGTGGACGATGTCTTTCCCTATCCGCAGCAACTGCGCTTTATGCACACGCTACCTGTCCCAACTTCTGGAGATCCGCAATGAACGCTTCCGCTTCTGATTCCACGAAAATCGACCCTTCACCAGACCCGATCGTCATCGTCGGCGCAGCACGCACGCCGATGGGTGCGTTTCAGGGCGATTTCGCATCGCTCTCCGCCAGCGATCTGGGCGCGGTAGCGATCCGCGCCGCCATCGAGCGTGCCGGCATCGGCGCGGACCAGGTACAGGATGTCTGGTTCGGCAATTGCCTGATGGCCGGCCAGGGACAAGCCCCGGCGCGTCAAGCGGCCATCAAGGCCGGCGTACCCGTCTCGGCGGGGGCGGTCACGCTCTCCAAAATGTGCGGCTCGGCGATGCAGGCCGTCAAATTCGCCTGCGACGCTCTCGCTGCCGGG
>DATMOE010000272.1:0-6188 GCA_035568435.1 Herbaspirillum sp.
TGTCGCCAAACCACATCAGCCGATCGCATGGCGAATCGGCCAATACCTCGATCTGACAACCACCAATCTGCGCGCATTGCCGCAGACCATCGCCGCAGCACAAGCGCAAATGGCGCTGAACGGTCTGCATTTCAGCCTTAGTCCAGCCGCAACCAAACAATCGGATGCGGCGTTGATCGACGCAACTTATAAAAACCTGATCGAACGGATCGCATCCATCGCCCATGCCATGGGACGCAATCCCGCCGACGCCATCCTCGATACGCTCGATTTTGAAGGTTCAGGCAATTACGCCGCCAACGACGCGATGCCGAAGGCAGTTATGATGATGCGCGCCTCGGCGCCATCGCAGGATGCGGTTGCGGAACCCAGTTTCGAGCCGGGCGAGACTACCCTCAATATGCGTGCTGTAGGCAAACTGAAATTCAGATAGCGCTTTACGTTACATTTGTACTGCGCTCGACTAGAATGTGCGGGCTTCGCCGCGCTTGCGGTGGAGCAGGCAATTGAACCGGAGTCATCATGGCAAATTTTCGACGGCGTCGCGCCAAGAGCGGCGGCCCTCCTTTCCCCAAATTATTGCGTAACAAAAACGCCGCAGACGACGATACGCTCGGGCGGGAACATCTGGAAGTGCTGAGTAGTGCGGCGCGTCCGAAACGTCGCCGCCGCGGCATTTATCTGCTGCCCAACGCATTTACCACCGGCGCTTTGTTTTGCGGTTTTTACGCCATTGTGATGGCGATGAATCTGAAGTTCGACAATGCTTCGATTGCCATTTTCGTCGCCATGGTGCTCGATAGCCTGGACGGCCGGGTGGCGCGCATGACCAATACGCAAAGCGAATTCGGCGCGCAGTACGACAGCTTGTCGGATATGGTTTCTTTCGGCGCTGCGCCGGCGCTGGTCATCTATGAGTGGTCGTTGCGCGGTATGGGCAAGCTGGGCTGGCTGGCGGCATTTGTTTATTGCGTTGGCGGCGCGCTGCGTTTGGCGCGCTTCAACACGAATATCGCGGTGGTCGATAAGCGTTACTTTCAAGGTTTGCCAAGTCCTGCGGCGGCGGCAATGGTCGCCGGCTTTGTCTGGCTGATGGACGATCTGCGCTTCGCCGGCGCCGATCTGAATTGGCTGTCCTGGGTGATCACGCTATATGCAGGGATCACAATGGTCAGCAATGTACCGTTCTATAGCTTCAAAGACATTAATTTCCGCAAGCCGATGCCATTCATTGCATCGCTGCTGGTGGTCGTGGCGCTGGTTGCCATTTCAAGCGATCCGTCGAGCGTGCTGTTCGGATTGTTTGTGTTGTATGGGGTATCCGGTTATGTGGTGTACGGCTGGCGCAGGTTCAAAGGCAAACCGGTTGCGCTGGTTGCGCAGAGCAATAAAGCCGAACCGCCGCAGGCTGCTGCGACATACGAAGATCCCAAGGATCGCAACCCTTTATAAAAAATTAGCGCGAAGCCAGCGATGGGTATGTCGCTGATTTCGCGCGTAATTTGTTCATCAGATGGATGCAACGTGAAAGCGGTCCTGATCGTACCGAATTTCAATTTCTTATTTGCCGCTATCTTTTCCACCGCCGTGATCGTAACGATCATCCGGTCCGTTTTCCAGTCCGCGCACCAAGCCTTTGTCATCAATATAAATCGTCATCATTGAGTTCCATGTGTGTGCTTGCTTGTAGCCGTAATTCCATGCCATATAGGGAATACGCGCGTACCTGGTGACCTCTGTAGGCGCACCGACTATGCGCAAGACGTCCGCCTTGGTCGAAATATTCGGTTTGATCATGGCGAATTTGGCATCTGTCCATACCTGTTCATACGATTTCAGATGTCCGTCAGGGCCGAGCCGTGCCATATACGACTGCTGGCCCCAATAACCGGGCGCATAGGAAAGTAATCTGTCTCCGTCGTCCTGGTAGGTCGCACTGGGCTGGCCGCGTTTTGTTTCTACTTGCGCTTGGGTGTCGCCGACCGCAGGCGGTGGGCCGAATGCGGAGCAACCGGAAAGAGCCAGGACGCCGGCAAAAATGAAGTGGTGTTGTTTCATGATACCTCCCTGCAAGTTGGCGTCCTAACGCGTCGGACGCATGACGTGATGTTAAATTGACGGGGCCGCAGTAATGCTCTTTACATATCCGTTCCAAAGCCATGACGCTCGTAACGCAGGTCTGGACCATTCTCAAGCCCGCGCACAATACCGTTGTTATCGATGTACACCGTCATCATCGAATTCCACGCGCCAGCTTGTTTATAGCCGTAATTCCATGCGATAAAAGGGGAGCGGGCATAGCGTCGGATGTCGGTCGGTTGACCGACTATGCGCAGTACATCGTCTTTGGTGGAAACGTTCGGTTTGATCGAGGCGAATTTTGCATCCGTCCATACTTGTTCATACGACTTCAAGCGACCATCGGGACCGATCCGCGCCATATAGGAATACTGACCCCAATAGCCGGGAGAATAAGCCAGTAACGTGTCATTGCCATCTTGATAGATGGCGCTTGGCTGGCCGCGCTTGGCTTCTACCTGTGCCACTGTATCGCCCGGCGCTGGCGCCGGGCCGAATATCGTTGCACAGCCGGATAATCCGAGGAGGCCGGCAAAAATGAGGTTTCTGGCAAGATATTTCATGAAGATTTCCTTAAAAATCAGCGCCCCCCTCGAATCTGGTAGATGTTTTAACTGCTTTGCTATATACTCCGCGCTGGTCATTTGGCCACTCTTTCATTTTTATTCACGGTTTTCCGGGGTACTTTGGTTCGCCAATTACTCTGCTTACCGCTTGTTAAGGTCTTAATCATGTCTATCCAAAAAGATGCAAAAGCTGCCATTATCTCTGATAATGCCCGCGCCCAAAACGATACCGGTTCTCCAGAAGTGCAAGTTGCTTTGCTGACTGCACGTATCAACGATCTGAATGGTCACTTCAAGGCGCATGCCAAGGATCATCATTCCCGTCGCGGTCTGATCATGATGGTTAACCGTCGTAAAAGCTTGCTGTCCTATCTGAAAAGTAAAGATGCAACGCGTTATCGCTCTTTGATCGAAAAACTTGGCTTGCGTAAATAATTTGTCGCCGTTTTGTATCCGGTTACGAAATTTATAGCCGAAATGCCTACATCAGCTTCCTGATGTGGGCATTTTTGTTTGCACCTTTCGCAAGGCCACATATAAGCAATTTTACGCGTGTGGGTATTATTTAGTTGTCTTTTTTGTAACAAAATGATTGTCTTTTTTGTAACAATCATTCGTGGTGAGGTGAACGACAGCCCCTGAAAATCTGTCGGCAAAATAGAAAGGAAACACCTTGTTTAATAAAATTACGAAATCATTCCAATACGGTCAGCATCAAGTCACTCTGGAAACCGGCGAAATCGCTCGTCAGGCTTCCGGCGCGGTGCTCGTATCCATCGAAGATACGGTCGTGCTGGCGACAGTGGTGGCGCGCAAGGACGCTAAACCAGGCCAGGATTTTTTCCCGCTGACCGTCGATTACATTGAAAAAACGTATGCAGCCGGCCGCATTCCTGGCGGCTTTTTCAAACGTGAAGGCAAGCCTTCTGAAAAAGAAACACTGACTTCCCGTCTGATCGATCGTCCTATTCGTCCGCTGTTTCCTGAAGGTTATCTGAACGAAGTGCAAGTCATTGTGCATGTGCTGTCGGTCAACCCTGAGATCGATCCCGATATCGCCGCCATGATCGGCGCATCGGCCGCCTTGTCGGTTGCCGGGCTGCCGTTCAACGGCCCGGTCGGTGCGGCTCGCGTCGGTTATATCAACGGCCAATACGTGCTTAACCCGACCGCAACGCAATTGAAGACATCGGCGCTGGATCTGGTGGTTGCCGGTACTGAAGCCGCTGTGATGATGGTTGAGTCGGAAGCCAAGCAATTGTCGGAAGAAGTCATGCTGGGCGCGGTTGTATTCGGTCACGAGCAGATGAAGGCCGTCATCAATGCGATTCATGATCTGGTGCGTGACGGCGGCAAGCCCGAAGTGCAATGGAGTCCGGCGCCGAAAAATGAAGCGCTGATCGCCCGCATTGCTGCTTTGGCCGAAGGCCCGCTGCGCGAAGCGTATCAAACCAAAGACAAGCAAGTACGCACCGCCAAGCTGAAAACGGTCACCAGCGATGTCAATGCTGCGCTAGCTGCCGATCCTGTTGCGGCAGATGCTGCTGAAGTCGGCGGCATTCTGTTCGACATGGAAGCCAAGATCGTCCGTTCGCAAATTCTGGACGGCGAACCGCGTATCGATGGCCGCGATACCCGTACCGTGCGTCCGATTTCGATTCGTACCGGCGTCCTGCCGCGCACGCACGGCTCGGCATTATTCACCCGCGGCGAAACGCAAGCCCTGGTGATTGCAACGCTGGGCACTGCTCGCGACGAGCAAAAAATCGATGCGCTGATGGGCGAATTCACCGATCCATTCATGCTGCATTACAACATGCCTCCATTCGCGACCGGCGAAACCGGTCGTGTCGGTACGCCGAAACGCCGCGAAATCGGTCACGGCCGCCTGGCTAAACGTGCGTTGCTGGCAGCGTTGCCGCCCAAGGAAGAGTTCAGCTACTCGGTTCGTCTGGTCTCTGAAATTACCGAATCGAACGGTTCTTCGTCGATGGCTTCGGTTTGCGGCGGTTGCCTGGCATTGCTGGACGCAGGCGTGCCGATGCAAGCGCATGTCGCCGGTATTGCGATGGGTCTGATCAAAGAAGGCGGTAAATTTGCCGTTCTGACCGATATCCTGGGCGATGAAGATCACCTTGGCGATATGGATTTCAAAGTGGCCGGTACTGCCAACGGTATTACGGCGCTGCAGATGGACATCAAAATCCAGGGCATCACCAAGGAAATCATGCAGGTCGCGCTGGCGCAGGCCAAAGAAGGCCGCATTCATATTCTGGGCAAGATGCAGGAAGCCGTTCCGCATGGCAAGGCTGAGTTGTCCGACTTTGCACCGCGTCTGATTACCGTCAAGATCAATCCGGAAAAAATCCGTGACGTGATCGGCAAGGGCGGCGCCGTGATCCGCGCGCTGACTGAAGAAACCGGCACCCAGATCGATATCAGCGATGAAGGCGTGGTCACCATTGCATCGGTCGACGCCGCTGCAGGCCAGGAAGCCAAGCGCCGTATCGAAGAATTGACGGCTTCGGTGGAAGTCGGCAAGATCTACGAAGGTACTGTGTTGAAGCTGCTTGATTTCGGCGCGATTGTTCAGGTCTTGCCAGGCAAGGACGGTCTGCTGCACATCAGTCAAATCGCCAACGAACGCGTCAATGCGGTTGCCGACTTCCTCAAAGAAGGTCAATTGGTACGCGTTAAAGTGCTGGAAACCGATGACCGCGGCCGTTTGAAACTGTCGATGAAGGCAGCGTTCGAAGACAACGCTTCTGTGACTTCGGATGCGGCACAGCCGTAAAACGTAAAGTGTAAAAAACGCGAAGGGTGAAGCAGGTAGTGTAAATTTCATTCCAAGCGATCGCCATAGCCGCCCGATGCGTAATGCACGGGCGGCTTTTTTTTTATACCCTCGCTTGATCGTAATTTGATCGTAATGCCGTTGCGCCATCGGGGCGTTATGTCATTACGATTGCAAGATTTAAAGGTATTGGATAGTCTTGAGCGTTGAACAACATATAAAAAGGATGTTTTCCATGCTCCGCCCTCACATAATTATTCTTGGATGCGGTTTCGGCGGTTTATTTGCCGCGCGCCAATTGGCCGGTGCACAGGTGGATATCACCATGATCGATCGCAGCAATCATCATTTATTTCAACCCCTGCTATACCAGGTTGCAACTGCCGGCCTGTCGGCGCCGGCGATCAGCGCGCCTATCCGGCATATTCTGGCGCAACAGAAGAATCTGACTTGCTTGATGGCGACCGTGACCGATATCGATACCGCACGCAAGGTAGTCAAGCTGGATGATGCCAGCGAACTGGCTTACGACTATTTAATTGTCGCCACCGGTTCAACGCATAGTTATTTCGGTAATGACGACTGGGCCGAATTCGCACCTGGCCTGAAGACGCTGGAAGACGCGTTCACCATTCGCAGCAAAATTCTGATGGCGTTTGAAGATGCTGAAAGGCAGTCCGATCCTGTCAAGCAGGCGGCCCTACTGACCTTTGCCATCGTCGGGGCCGGCCCCACCGGCGTTGAAATGG
>DATMOE010000273.1:0-2952 GCA_035568435.1 Herbaspirillum sp.
ATTCAAATACGCTCAGCCCATAGGCCGCGGAGGTGCCGATGGCGACCAGTAAATCCATATTGCCGGTACCAGCGCGCACGGCCTTATAAGCGGCGCGATAAAAGCGCGCACCCAGGATGAATTGAATCGGCGTGGCGAGCAGCCATTGCAGCGACCCCGGCAGCATGGCATGGATGCCGAACCATTCCAGCACCATCGGCAATGCCAAGGGCGTTGCCAATACTGCCGAGGCGATCACCGGCCACGCCGCATGCAACGCCGAAGGCGGCGGCTGTTCGGGGCTGGACGCTGTTATCTGGATGGCTTCGTAGCCGGCCTTTTCGACCGCAGCCAGCAATTGCGCAGCATTGACGGCGACAGCGGCGCTGCGATCGACCTTCACGGAAGCGCGCTCAGTGGCCAGATTGACCAACGCCGTATTCACGCCGGCCACGGCATTGAGCGCTTTTTCCACGCGTGCGGAGCAGGATGTGCAAGTCATGCCGACGATTTGAAAGTCGAATTCGCTGGCGTTCATGGTGCGCTCCTCCGCTTTAATCTTGCTGTGGCTGTAATAGCGGCGTATAGCCGGCGTCAACGATGGCGTCGGCTATGTCATCCACGCTGGCGCTGGTTTTGATATCGGCAATCTTGCTGGCGATATCGATACGTACATCGGCGGCCGTATCGGTCGCGATGACGGCTTTGGTAATGCGCCCTGCGCAATGGCCGCAAGTCATATCGTCAATCAGAAATTTCATCATTTGCTCCTTATCCAATGGAAATCTTTCGATTCGAGGCTTTACTATCATCTTTGCCACGATGGTAAGGTCAAGCTTATTTTCCGATTATTTTTATATGCGGGCTGTAAGCCAAAATCGCCAAAATTCCGTCACGCTCGCATCATTTGCAACAAATGTAACCATTGATCATTGTTACGGCGCTTTGCCTAACTGCTTGATTGTGGCGACTCTAACCAAGGATCGCATCTGCGTGATCGCGATTGCATTCAGTTGTGCTAGGCGCTCTGCCGCCGTCAGCCCTTGATGAATAAGAACAGCGTTAATGCTCTCTAGGTTAGACAGCACGACCAGTTGCTCCAACGTTGCGACATCGCGCATGTTGCCAGGCTGATCTGGATTCGCTTGTCGCCATTGGACGGCGGTCAGGCCGAATAGGGCAACATTGAGCAGGTCGGCCTCGCTGGCGTACACGGTGACAGTTTGCGCTTTGGTCAGTTGCGGCGGAATCAACCGTCCCTTGATGGCGTCCGTGTGAATGCGGTAGTTGACCTTAGCCAGCGTGCGCTGGAAGTTCCATTCTAACGACGTGGCGCGCGCTTCTTCGTCCTTGAGGCGCTGGAATTCCTTGATGAGGTATAGCTTGAACTCGGGGCTGAGCCAGGAGCCGAATCGAAGGCAATGTCTTTGTGCGCATAGGTGCCGCCGCCCCGGCCCGCTTTAGCGTAAAGGCCGATAGCGCCGGTGGCTTCGACCCACTTCTTTGGCGACAGTGAGAAGCTGTTCAGTCCGGCCTGACTCTTAAACCTCTCGAATTCGATAGGTTTAAATGCCGGGTTGTAGATTTGCTCCCATATTCCCAGGAACTCGATCGTGTTGCGGTTGCGCAGCCAGCCGTACAGAATGCTTTCATCCCCGAAGCGCTTCACCATGTCTGTCAGCGAAATGTAGTCTTGATCGTGACGAGTCGTGATGGTCACGTCCGCGCCATGCACGGTGATGCTGCGGTTCTTCATGTCGATTGGCTCAAAATATGTCGGAAAAAAAGTGTTTCCCGACATGACAAAATCGGCCACCTAAACCTCGTCGCCAACCACGTCAAAAAGTGCGGAAAATCGTGTCGCTATGGTATGGCATACGCAAACCATACGCTATAGGTTTTTCGTACATGCCAATCGGCTACATGCGTGTCCCGACTCCAATCGGCAGATTTTTGGCGATTGGATTACAACCGGCTATTTCAGCGTTCAGCCGCCAAATTATCGATAATCGGGCAGTCTGGCCGATTATTGCCTTTGCAGCAATCGGCCAAGTGCTGCAACTCGTTGCGGATTGCCTCCAATTTTTGAATATCGTTCTCCAGTTCGCCGATATATTGCCGCGCCAGTTTCTTGACGTCGGCGCTTTTACGGTCGCGGTCGCTCCATAAAGCCAGCAAAGTTCTGATGCGTTCAATCGAGAAGCCCAGATCGCGCGAGCGTTTGATAAAGCGTAATTGCTGTACTTCTATCTCACCGTAGCGGCGATAGCCGGCGTCGCTGCGATTGACCGGCGCAAGCAAGCCCACGCTTTCGTAATAACGGATCATTTTTGCGCTGACGCCGGAGGCTTGCGCTGCTTCGCCGATGTTCATAGATGTTCTTTCACCGAAATGAGGCCTGCCATGCCGGCTTCGAAATGCCCCGGTTGCAGACAGGCAAAGTGATAGGCGCCGATCTTGGTAAATTGCCGGACCAGCTCGCCGCTCTGGCCCGGATCGACCGTCACCTGATTCTCGTCCGCGTGCATCATGCCCGGCATCTTGCGCATCATTTTTGCATGCGCTTTTAATTCTGCCATGGAGCCGATGACCATTTCGTGCTGCACATGTCCTGAATTTTTAACGATAAAACGAATCGTTTCGCCGCGTTTAATGTTGATATTTTTCGGTGTGAAACGCATGTTGTCGCTCATGTCGATGGCGATGGTGCGGTCGATTTTGGCTGGATTAGCGGCAGCGGCGTGTGTGTCGTGTGCGGATTCATCGGCGAATAACGGCGCGGAAACAATAGACAAAACCAATGCGGAAAGTAATAAACGCATTTTCATATTTCGACCCTTTCGTTGATAACTATTAATATTTTAAAACTCAAACAACATACAGATCCGGCAACCCCAGGATCGTCTGCAATTCTGCCAGCGCGCTCTGAACTTCGCCCACCAGCGCCGGATCGACCAGATCGGCCGCGGCCAG
>DATMOE010000274.1:0-2380 GCA_035568435.1 Herbaspirillum sp.
GCCTTGAGCGCCGCCGACGAAAAGCTGGGCTTTTCCTTGTTCTGCGTGGCCAAAGCACATTCCGACGTCACCATCGAAGCGCGCGAAGTCGCCGGCGTCGGCGATTTTCCGATCCGCAAAATGCCGGCGCGCATCACCAAGCTGGAAAAAGTCGCCGACGATGTGATGGTGATGTCGCTGCAACTGCCCGCCTCCGACCGTCTGCAATATCGGGCCGGTCAATACATCGAATTCATGCTGCGCGACGGCCAGCGCCGCAGTTACAGCATTGCCACCGCGCCTTTCGAGGATGCACTGATGACGCTGCATATCCGGCACATGCCGGGCGGCTTGTTCACCGATACCGTATTTACCACCGTCAAGGAACGCGACATTCTGCGTTTCGAGGGGCCGATGGGCACCTTCTTTTTGCGGGAAGATTCGGACAAGCCGATGATTTTGCTGGCCTCCGGCACCGGCTTTGCGCCGCTCAAGGCGATCATCGAACAAGCCGTGCATAATAAATCCGAACGCAAGATGACTTTGTACTGGGGCGGACGCCGTCCGCAGGATCTGTATATGGACGCGCTGTGCCGCGAATGGGCCGCCAAGCTGCCGAACTTCCGTTATGTGCCGGTGATCTCGAACGCCACCGATGCCGACCACTGGCAGGGGCGCAGCGGCTTCGTCCATCGCGCCGTGGTGGAAGATCATCCCGATCTGTCGGCGTATCAGGTTTATGCCTGCGGCGCACCGATTGTGGTGGAATCGGCACAGCGCGATTTCATCGCCCAATGCGGTTTGCCGGAAACCGAGTTTTTTGCAGATGCGTTTACGTCTGCGGCCGATCTGCTCGGTTAATATTGCCACTCGTTTTAATTTTTCTTTTTCTTTTCCTGCGCAGGAGCATCAATGGAATTCAAGCAATTCAATACCGACAAGCTGATGTACATCACCAACCGGCCGCCGCTGGTATTTACCGAAGGCAGCGGCATGTTCATGACCGACAACAACGGCAAGCGATATCTGGATTTCCTGCAAGGCTGGGCAGTCAATGCGTTAGGGCATTCGCCGCAATGCATTCAGGACGCGCTGGTAGCGCAATCGAAGAAAATCCTGAATCCTTCACCGGCGTTTTTCAATCAGCCCGCGGCCGAACTGGCCGGTCTGCTGACCGAGCATTCCTGTTTCGACCGGGTATTTTTCACCAACAGCGGCGCCGAAGCCAATGAAGGCGCGATCAAACTGGCGCGCAAATGGGGCAAGAAAAACCCGAACGCCGCCAAGGAAAACCGTTACGAAATCATTACCTTCGATCACAGCTTCCACGGCCGCACGCTGGCGACCATGTCGGCCAGCGGCAAGCCGGGCTGGGACACCATTTTTGCGCCGCAGGTTGCTGGCTTTCCGAAAGCCGCGCTGAACAATCTGGCCAGTGTCGAGGCGCTGATCAACAGCCGCACCGTCGCGGTCATGCTGGAGCCGATCCAGGGCGAAGGCGGCGTCATCCCGGCCACGCGTGAATTCATGCAGGCTTTACGCCAGTTGACCAAAAAACATAACTTGCTGCTCATCGTCGATGAAGTCCAGACCGGTTTCGGCCGCACCGGCGAATTGTTTGCTTATCAGTTGTCCGGTATCGAACCGGACATCATGACGCTGGGCAAAGGCATCGGCGGCGGCGTGCCGCTGGCGGCTTTGCTGGCGCGTGAGGAAATCGCCTGCTTTGAAGCCGGCGATCAGGGCGGCACCTACAACGGCAATCCACTGATGACCGCCGTGGGCTTAGCCGTCATGCGTGAAGTGCTGAAGCCGGAGTTCCTGCCGGCAGTCAAGGAAACCGGTGCTTATCTGAGCGCCGAGCTGCTGAAGTTATGCGCCAAGCACGGCCTGCAAGGCGAACGCGGCGAAGGCTTGCTGCGCGCGCTGGATCTGGGCTGCGACATCGGGGCGCAGATCGTGGACAAGGCGCGCGAACGCAATCCGGTCGGATTGTTGCTCAATGCGCCGCGCTCGAATCTGCTGCGCTTCATGCCGGCGCTCAATGTCAGCAAAGGCGAAATCGATCAGATGATTGCGGCGTTGTCCGAGATCCTGAGCGAATTGAAAGCGGCCTGAAGGAAAGTGAAAAGCAATTGAAAAACGACAGCGCCACCGGATCGGCTGCCAAAGCAGCACCGGCGGCGCTGTGGCCGGCGTTATGGTTGATTGCATTGGTGCTAAGCATGACACTGAGCGCCTGCAGCAGCCTGCTCCCGCAAGGCAGTCTATCGCCGGCCGCCCCGCTGGCGATCATTGAGACCGGCAATGAAGTGGCGATTTACGCACTCGATCTGATCGGCACCGGTTATCGTTTCGGCGGCAAAAACCCGGAGGCCGGACTCGATTGCAGCGGCATGGT
>DATMOE010000275.1:0-4616 GCA_035568435.1 Herbaspirillum sp.
ATCAAACGCCCACACTTATCGGCTGTTAATTTTTAAAGAACCTCACTACTTACTTCCTCGCTGATAAAGCGTTTTGTTTATCAGCAGCACAGAGATGGGATTATGTGGCACTTCGATAATCGCGTCAACAACTTTTTACGCTCTATCAAACCATTACAACAACTTGCCGCCACTTCCTTTTCCCCCGTTTCCGCGAGGAGCCGAACTATAGCAAGCTTCCCACTCTTCTTGCAAGCGTTTAAAGAAGATAAAGAAAAAATAATACGGAAATTTAATTCGCCGGCGCAATCTCGATAGGAGATGCTGGCTGACTGGTTTCGATACGCTTCATCGCTTCCAGTTTTTCACTGAGTTGATCGAAACGGCGTTGCGTATCTTTTAGCTGCAACGCTTGCCGTTCATTCAAAGAGGTGATGCGACGCAATTCGGTATTGTTATCAATCATCCATTCAACCAGCGGCCGCAATGCCAGCGCATCAGAATCGTTCATCAGCAGCACATTGTCTAATATCGTGCGGGCGCGCGCCAATCTCGCGCTATCGCGCATAGCGCCCAGCACCATCGCCTTGCGCACCTCGGTTTCAGCACTGGCCGGCACGCTGTTGAGTGCAGTCAGCTCCTTATTCAAGTCGGCCTGCGATGCGCCATCCAGCCAACGACGATAAGCAAACAATCTGTCGACGACGGACTTGCCGGGCGTCGCCACAAGCGGCGTCGCCGGCTCCCCAGCCACCTTCACCGGCGCCGGCGCGCATGCAACCAGCGACAGCACAATCAACAATAAGGGGGATAGTGATTTAATACTCATCTGGCAATGTAATACGGAAATGTGCACCGGCCTCGCTTGGCACCAATTCGATGATGCCATGCTGCGCCTCTATATATTCACGCGAAATCGCGAGGCTGATCGGCGCCCTGGACTGATCCACCTCAAACTGCCGCGTCGGATGAAATGGATCGAAAATATATGGCGCATCTTCCTGCGCCACACCCGGCCCCTGATCGATGCAATCGAGCTGCAGACCACGCCGGTCGATCTGGGTCAGAACAAAACGAACCACGCCGGCCTGCGGGCTAAAGCGCACGGCATTCGATAGTAAACTGCTTAATACATACTCCATTTTAGTCAGATCCAGGCCCATCATCCGCACGGCGCCACTGACTTCCACCCGGACCTCACGCGCTTCCCATTGATCGCGATAATCGTCGACGATTTTGTTTAGCAAGACCCGCAAATCGACTGGCAGACGATTAAGCTGCCGCGCCTCAAGCACCGCTTCATGATAATTCAGCACATCGGCGATTTGCTGCTGCAAACCGGCATCTTGCGCAGCCGCCGGCGGCAGTGCTGCCGTCAAACAGGTATCGGATGCCTTTAAGCGGCGCGAAACATTCTGGATAAAACGGATTTTCTCGGCTTCCACTTTTGCCAATCGCTGCCGCAGCCAATCGAGCTGTTGACCGAGCCGGCGCAAATCGGCCGGCCCCCGAATGGCGACAGGCTGATCGAAACGCCCGCCGCCCAGGCGATTAATGGCCGTTTCAAGCTGCTCCAACGGCATCGACAGCCATAGACCGAATACGCAAGCCAGCAACACCGCCAGCACAATGGCGCCGATTACCTGCCAACTCAACATAGCGCGCTGTTGCTCCAACTCGTCCAGCAATAGGTCATTGTGGGCACTGATTTGGGCGTCGCTTTGATCCGAGAGTTGTTGATTAAGCACCGGCAATTGGGACAGCGCCTGCTGCACATCGGCAGCCGCGGAACTACGCTGGCTGGCCGGTTGCTGCAATACCTGCCAAAGCACATCGCGATTCTTTTCCCAGGCAGACACCACATCCGCCGATGCGCCCGGCACATCCGCGGCGACGGCATCGAGCGCTTGCTGCGCCTGCGCTGCCGCCTCCTCATAACGCGCCCTGAAAGCCGGATCGTCCAATACCAGAAATTGCCGCGCAGTACGTTCCATCGCCGCTGTGCGTTCTTGCAGGCGTTGCAAATGCTCTGTCATACCGACTGCCTGGCGCGACGCTTGCCGGCTATGCACTGCGAGGCCTTCCAACGTAAACAGCGCGCGCACCGAAGTCGCCACCAAGAGACTGGCAATCAACAAGAAAGCCATCAGCAATAATTGTCGAAAAGAACAGCGAGACAATATTCTGATGCGATTCGGATTAGACATGCGTCAATCTCTTCGTAGTTTCCAATTTATACAGGCATGACTAACCTACGTTTTCAGACGACTCAAACGAATGCTATCCATAATTTGCGACTAATATTTTTACGCAATATGCAGAATACATGCCATCGCAGGAACACACCAGCCCCTACGGATCACGACACGCAATATTGTACATTCCCCAACAAAACCCATGTTTAACGCGCGTTCCCAACCAACGGAACCGGCGAACGGTTCAAGAAATACACTAGCGGCACACAAAGCAAGATCGCCAGAGTGCTGCTGATCACGTTCCAACCAAGGCCATAGTTGAAGTCATCTGGAATCACATGCAACGCAACCGCAAAGCCGCGGACCAGGCTCAAGCACAGGAAATGCGCCGGGAAGATAGTCAAGGTATTCGCTGAGATCCAGTTGCTTATTCTTGATGGCGGCAATAACAGCGACACCGAAAAAACGGCGGCGATCCCCAGCAATGCGCTCGGCAGATAAAGCACCGGCCAAATACCGAACAGCATATTGCCGAGGTCGGCCTTGCCGTTCAGTAAAACCGCATAAGCCAGCAGCGGCAATGCGATGCAAAGAAGCACAACGAGCTTGCCCCGTCTCTGCCGCCCGCCTGTCAACACATCGTTAAAAGCGTTTCGTTCTCGGAAATACTGGCCGAGCGCATAGAACGACAACGCAATCCACATATTATCCAGCCCCAGCGGCAATCGATAAGACCCGTATTTCCAGAGCAGCGACAAAATAAAGCCGGCCATCACAAACAAACCGGTCGATGCCGCCAACGCCATCCACTTGCGCGCAACCTGATAAACAATCGCCGTCAGGATCAGGCTGGGGAAAAACCAAAGCGGCGGATCGACATACAGATCGGCGTCCAGCCCGGTAAACAAGCCGGCCACCGGCGAATACCACGATTGATCGCCATATAACAGGGCCTTGCTGCCGATATCGCGCGTGGCCAGCCAATAAGCCCAGGCCAGCAGGAAGAACAGAACATAAGGTACGCCCAAGGTCCGCAATATCTTTTGGACGTTATTGCCGATGCTCGCTTCCAATTTGCCGGATTTAAGGAGAAATCCAGAAATGAAAAAGAATAACGGCACATGAAAACTGAAGATAAAGTGGGACAGATAAGCTGGCAGTCCTTTGCTATGTCCACAGACAATAAGAACCATGCCGATGGCCTTGGCGTTATCGATAAAACCATATCGATCGAGCGCGGTGCGGCCTGGCAAACCACGCTCGTTCAACAACATACTCATCTACGCAATACGCCTTAGAAAGAAAAACCGGCGTCCGGCTTGGCCGCCAGAATCACACGCTTGAATTCCGCCTGGATACGCTGCAACGCGGCGTCGGATTCAGCTTCAAAGCGCATCACAATCACCGGCGTAGTATTCGATGCCCGCGCCAATCCGAATCCATCCGTATATTCAACGCGCAAGCCATCCACCTCGATAATATCGCGCGCGCCGGGAAACTCGGCTTCGCGCTGCAATTTTTCCATCAGCGCAAAATTCTCGCCTTCAGCCAATTGCAGTTGCAATTCCGGTGTACTGATCGATTGCGGCAAGGCATTGAGCACCGCCGACGGATCGCTTTCCCGGCTCAACAATTCCAGCATGCGAGCGCCGGCATACAAACCATCGTCAAAACCATACCAGCGATCCTTGAAAAATACATGGCCGCTCATCTCGCCACCGAGCGGCGCACCGGTTTCCCGCATCCGCGCCTTGACCAGCGAATGCCCGGTCTTGCACATCAGCGGCTTGCCGCCGTGCTCGACCACCCATGGCGCCAGATGGCGGGTACATTTGACGTCATACAAGATCTCTCGGCCGGGATTGCGCGTCAGCACATCGGCGGCCAACAGCATCAACTGACGATCTGGATAAATGATCTGCCCATCTTTCGTGACCACGCCAAGACGATCGCCATCGCCATCGAAAGCCAGACCGATCTCGGCCGGACCGCTCTGCAGCGCGCGAATGACATCCTGCAGATTTTCTGGATGCGCCGGATCGGGATGATGATTCGGGAACGTGCCGTCCACCTCACAAAACAACTCTTCCACTTCGCAGCCGAGCATGCGATACAGCTCGCCGGCAAATGCCCCCGCAACGCCATTCCCGCAATCGACCACAATCTTCATCGGCCGCGCCAATTTGACATCGCCGGCGATGCGCTGCAAATACGCTTGCCTGATGTCATGCGTCCGATAATTACCGGCTTTCATGCCGGCGGCCGTCTGCAGCGCAGCGCCGCCCACAATCGCCCGATGCAAATCAAGTATGGTCTCGCCATAAATCGCTTCGCCGGCCAATACCATCTTGAATCCGTTGTAATCGGGCGGATTATGACTGCCGGTAACCATCACGCCGGATTGCGCACCAAGCACATGCGTACCGAAATACACCAAAGGCG
>DATMOE010000276.1:0-4357 GCA_035568435.1 Herbaspirillum sp.
ACGCGACCGTTATGGCGACCGGGCGATTCGTAATTACATTATTTCGCATACCGAAGCGGTGTCCGATCTGCTGGAAGTGATTCTGCTGCAAAAGGAAATGGGCTTGCTGCATCACGACGCAGCCGCTTCGGACAAAATGGAATTAATGGTGGTGCCGCTGTTTGAAACCATTCCCGATTTACGCGTTGCCGCCGACATCATGGCGCAATGGATGGCATTGCCGCAGGTGGCGCGACTGATCAAACAACAAGGCAGCCTGCAGGAAGTGATGCTGGGTTATTCCGACTCCAATAAGGATGGCGGCTTCCTGACCTCCACCTGGGAATTGTACAAAGCGGAAACGCTGCTGGTGCAAGTGTTCGATCGTGCCGGCGTCAAACTGCGCCTGTTCCATGGCCGGGGCGGCACCGTCGGCCGCGGCGGCGGCCCGAGCTATCAGGCCATCCTGGCGCAGCCGGCCGGCACGGTGCAGGGTCAAATTCGTTTGACCGAACAGGGCGAAACGATTTCCTCGAAATTTGCCAATCCAGAAATCGGCCGGCGCAATCTGGAAACCCTGGTTGCCGCAACGCTGGAAGCCAGCCTGACGCCGCCGGTGCTGGAAGCCAAACACACGCGGGACTTGGCCGCATACGAAAAGGTGATGGCCGATTTGTCGGATCGCGCCTATGCCGCCTATCGCAATCTGGTTTATGAAACGCCGGGCTTTACCGACTATTTCTTTGCCTCCACGCCGATTGCCGAAATCGCCGCATTGAACATCGGCTCGCGCCCGGCTTCACGTAAATCGACACAAAGAATTGAAGATTTACGGGCGATTCCCTGGGGCTTTTCGTGGGGCCAATGCCGCCTGCTGTTGCCGGGCTGGTACGGCTTCGGCAGCGCGGTGGGTGAATGGCTGGCAGAGGATGGCGCTAACAAGGCTGCCGTGGCAAAGAAAATGAAGATCCTGCGCGCGATGTTCAAGCAATGGCCGTTCTTTGCGGCGTTGCTGTCGAACATGGACATGGTGTTGTCGAAAACCGATATAGCGGTGGCCTCGCGCTATGCCGATCTGGTGCCGGACAAAAAGCTGCGCAAGACGATTTTCCAGCGCATGCTGGGCGAACATGAGCGCACCATCGGCTATCTGAATGCGATCACCGGCAGCAAGGATAGGCTGGCCGGCAATCCTTTGCTGGCGCGCTCGATCAAGAACCGCTTTGCCTATCTGGACCCGTTGAATCACTTGCAGGTAGAGCTGCTCAAGCGGCATCGGGCCAATGCCAAAGCCGGCCGCGCGCTTGAAGAACGAGTGCAGCGCGGGATTCATTTGACCATCAATGGGATTGCTGCCGGCTTGCGTAATACGGGTTGAGGAGGTGCCGGTGGCTCTGCTATAATCACCGGCTCGTCGGGGCGTAGCGCAGCCTGGTAGCGTACTTGCATGGGGTGCAAGGGGTCGAGTGTTCGAATCACTCCGTCCCGACCAATTGAATCAATGAGTTAGGCCAATCTTCGGATTGGCCTTTTTCATTTTTTGGTTTTTTACCCCCACTTTATACCCCACGATTTGATAAACTTTTACCCTATCAAGCAAGTCCTATGCATTGAAATTTGGGTCAACGCCCAAAGGGAGGTTTTTCATGTCTGCAATATCGGCTGAATTAATCGCGGATTATCGCGCCGCCACCTACCGTGTCGATTCCCCGACGCGAACCATCAATCTCACCATTAATGCATACAGCAAGGAATTGGAATCGCTCCACGCCCATTACCAAGTTGCCAGTTCCGCGTTTATCACCGCTTACAACCCCTATAGCGAACCAACCGCACCTGAAGTAAACCGCGCGTCACAAGAGGCGCTGATGACGCAAATTGAAGCATTGCACCTGCCTTCGATACCTGGCGCCGGTGTCTGCGCCGATAGCGATTCGTTACCTGAACCGAGTGTATTGATATTAGGAATCTCGTTCGAACAAGCGAGTGCGCTGGCGCATCAGTACCGGCAAAACGCATTCATCTTTAGCGACAAAACGGCCATTCCGAGATTGCATCTCTGCCGCTGACAATCCCATCGCCGCTGCGCCAGTTGAGGGCAGCGGCGATAGCTATCTATCGGAAGGTCGCCAAGACGCGTTCGGCTTCATCTTGCGGCAGAACCCGGAATTCCTGGATACCGTATCGTTGGCCGACGTTCATGGCGAGGGACCGAATCGGGCGTTTCGTGCCGTTTTGATTGTAAGCCTGTCCTTCGACCGTCAACACATTAAGCTCATCTGAGGCAGCCGGACTTTGCGCGTACAGCAGCGGAAGTGACCCATCCGAAGTATTCCCGCAAAAACGCTGTTTCAGATTCGTCTGAGCACCGATGTCCATGATGACTCCCGCACAGCTAAAGTTGTCACCTGCGGTGCGTGCCGAGTACCCATAAACCTTGAAGCGCTTCATGTCGCCAATGGGCGTTTTGATGTCAGTAACAAACCCTTCAACATGTTTGAAGTAGACGTTGGAATTGGCATCCACGTACTCGCCATACTTCGTCGTGAGCTTTGTGGGAACAAAATAGTAACGTCCCGTTTCGCCGTCACCAGAGTTGATTAACATCCAGACTTGCCGGGGCAGAGTCAGCGGCACGATTTGCGGGGCGACGCCCGGATAACGCTTCGCACCAGAGTTCCACGCACGCGCCTCGTCAAGCAGATTCGTTTGAGCGATCGATTTGCTCAGCTCGGGAACCGACAAACCGTAGTAGCGAGCAATGCCATAGCCGGCCAATGTAGGCATCACTTGCTGCCCCGCCGAATAGATGAAATTTGAGCTTGCCGGGGAGTACGCAATTTTGCGGTCGACATTGCCGCCCTCAAACACATAGTCCGTGCGCTTACCCGTAACAGGGTCTTCCTTGTATTTTATCGAGTAGTCTGTCCAAGCCGGGACCACGTTGGTAAATCCATTCGAGATGAAGAGCTCTTCCTGGTTGGAACGAGTCATCGCGATGTATGACTTGGAGAACGCCAGTAGCTTATATCCGCTCGGGCCAAATTCTAGAAGTGCGTATGTTGGATTAGCCCCCACCCGCAACGAGCGGTCATCGTTTGCCAAAATAAACTGATGCTCAAGCCGCTGTACCTCGGGCGGCAATGGTACAGACGGAGCGGAAGCACAACCCGCCAGAGCGAAACACAACAATGTTGCAGCGTATCTAACTTTCATTTTTTGCAGTAACTCCATTGATTCCTGCCTCTAATGACGAAGGCATTTGTTATTGAGACGGTAATTGCCATACAGCAATCGCAGTTACGTCAATCTTGCGCAAAACTTTACGGTTAAATGATGCAGCAGCATTTATCTTGGCCTTAGGGTGAACAGGTTCAAAGCTGGCGACGGCAGATGCCATTGTCTATGCGACGGCGCGCCAGCAAGGCGCCGACCTGCTCACCTGTGACGCGCATTTCCAGGGACTGCCTGGTGTGCGGTTATACCCGAAATCTGCGTAGCGATTGGCCCTGCAAGGCCGCACCGGATACGGCGTTTCGTCGGGCGGCCCTATAACGCGCAGTGCTAAACGCCACACCCGCATTTCCCAAAATCCGGCTGCGAACCCCGCCCACCGGCAACCAACCAATCGATCTTGGCGCGGACAAAGCTGGTCATCGCCGCCAGATCGGCTGCCTTCGCCTCCAGGCGGGCCAGCTGTCCACTCAAAATCTCGATCAGGCGCTCACTCGTGATGCCACTCTCGCGGCGCTCCGTATCCAGCGCCGCTATTTCCTTGAGCGACAAGCCAAGCGACTGCCCCACTCGAATGACCTCGGCGGCCTGAATGTCCTCGCCGGTAAAAAACTGATAAGGATGACGGCCGCCCTTGCCGTTCGTCTTGGGCCTTAAAAGACCGAGACGCACATAAAAACGCACCGTATCGCGGCTCAGTCCCGTTGCCGCTGCAAACGCAGAAATCAACATCATTTAACTCCTTGACCATGGAGTATGGTCCACGCTTAGAGTCTAGACTTTCATACCTCAAAAGGAAACAGAAATGACAAAGACATGGCTGATAACAGGAAGTGCGAACGGCCTCGGTCGAACCATCGCCGAGACCATTCTGGCGAACGGAGACCGTCTTGTGGCAACAGCGCGGAGAACCGATCTGCTCGCCGAGCTCAAAGAGAAGTACGGTGATCGAATCGCGCTAGCCACGCTTGATGTAACCGACGCAGCCGCTGCGCAGGCCGCCGTCAACGTCGCAATCGATACTTTTGGCGCTCTGGACGTGCTGGTCAACAATGCAGGGTTTGGCTCTATCGCGCCATTCGAACAGATGCTGGAAGACGACTTCAAAGCGCAGATCGACACCAACTTCTACGGCGTGGTCAAC
>DATMOE010000277.1:0-26280 GCA_035568435.1 Herbaspirillum sp.
CTGGTCCTGGCTGATCACCGCTTATTTGCTGATCGCCGTGATGCCGGTGCTGGCCGGTGCGATCACCATGACCCTGACAGACCGTCATTTCGGCACCTCGTTCTTTAACGCGGCCGGCGGCGGCGATCCAGTGATGTATCAGCATATTTTCTGGTTTTTCGGTCATCCCGAGGTATACATCATGATTTTGCCGGCCTTCGGCATCATCTCGCAGATTATTCCCGCGTTCGCCCGCAAGCAATTATTCGGTTATGCATCGATGGTGTATGCGACTGCATCGATTGCGATCCTGTCGTTCATCGTATGGGCCCATCACATGTTCACCACCGGTATGCCGGTGACTGCGCAGCTATTCTTCATGTATGCCACGATGCTCATTGCGGTGCCGACCGGCGTCAAGATTTTCAACTGGATCGCGACCATGTGGCGCGGCTCGATGACCTTCGAAACCCCGATGTTGTTCGCGATCGGCTTTATCTTCGTGTTCACCATGGGCGGTTTCACCGGTCTGATTCTGGCGGTGACGCCGATCGACATCCAGATGCAGGATACCTATTACGTGGTGGCGCATTTCCACTATGTGCTGGTGGCCGGTTCGCTGTTCGGCTTGTTTGCGGGTTATTACTACTGGAGTCCGAAGTGGACCGGTTTGATGTACAACGAAACACGCGGCAAAATCCATTTCTGGAATTCGCTGGTCTGGTTTAACGTGACATTCTTCCCGATGCACTTCCTGGGCCTGGCCGGTATGCCGCGCCGTTATGCCGATTACCCTGCGCAGTTCACCGATTTCAATATGCTGGCGTCGATCGGTGCGTTCGGCTTTGGTTTGTCGCAGATCTATTTCTTATTCTTCGTGGTGTTGCCGGCCTGCCGCGGCAAGGGCGTGAAAGCAGCGGACAAGCCTTGGGATGGCGCCGAAGGCCTGGAGTGGACTATCCCTAGTCCGGCGCCGTTCCATACTTTTGAAGTACCGCCGATCGTCAAGTAATTGTTCGATTTTAACGGCGGCAGGTCTGCAAGGGCCTGCCGACAAATAATGTCTCAGAATAAAAATCCGAAGAACGCCAGAACGGGATTGTTTTTGACTGCTGTCGTTTTATTGTTTTTTTTCGGGATCATCGTTAAGCGCGTCTGGTTTTCATGAGCATGGATAACCCTGAACCGAAGCGCAAGCAGACGTTAAGACAGCGGCTGAACGGGCAGATGTTCAAGAAGCTGCTGGTTGTTGCTGCGGTGATGTTCGGGTTCGGTTATGCGCTGGTGCCGGTTTATAAGCAGATATGCCAATTGACCGGCATTAATTTTTTGACGCAGAAGGACGGCACGGTTGTCGCGCCGGTGAATAGCCAGATCGACAAAACCCGCACCATTACGGTTGAGTTCGACAGCAATTCGCAGGGTACTTTACGTTTTCGTCCTATCGTTAATAGCCTGCAAGTGCATCCCGGCGAAATGGCGACTGTGATGTATGAAGTGGTCAACGCAAAGCCGGTTACCATCAATGCGCAGGCGATACCGAGCTATGCGCCGCAAGCAGCCGGCCAGTTTTTTAAAAAAGTGGAATGTTTTTGTTTTACCCAGCAAACGCTGAAAGCGCATGAAGCCCGGCAGATGCCGGTCGTGTTCTTCGTCGATCCGGCGTTGCCGAAAGAGATAACGACGATTACCTTGTCGTATACGTTCTTTGAAATTGGCGGTAGTAAGGTCTAGGGCCTGACGTCCTTTGATTCATGATTATTTGATATTTGTGGGGGGGGGATGGAGATGAGTTCACAACACGCTAACGTGCCGCATTATTTTGTGCCGGCACCATCGAGATGGCCTGTTTACGCCGGCGTCAGTTTTCTGGTAATCATGATCGGTGCAGCTTCATGGGTCAATGAGGTTGCCGTAGGGCCGTTCCTGGTAGCAGCGGGCCTGCTGTCGCTTCTGGTCATTCTGTATAAATGGTTCGGCGACGCCATCGGTGAGTCCGAAAGCGGCATGTACGGCAAGAATGTCGATCTCTCGTTCCGCTGGAGCATGAGCTGGTTCATTTTTTCGGAAGTCATGTTTTTTGCCGGCTTCTTCGGCGCGCTGTTTTATGCGCGTTCGATCTCGATGCCTTGGCTGGCCGATCTGGATCACAAATTCATCTGGCCACATTTTGCAGCGCACTGGGGCAATATCGGACCGGCCGGCACCATCGAAGCGTTCCGCACCATGGGACCGTTCCCGATCCCGACCATCAATACGGGATTGCTGCTGTCCTCCGGCGTGACGATTACGATTTCGCACCATGCATTGCGTGCCAATCATCGCGATAAAGCGGCGATCTGGCTGTTGGCGACGATTCTTCTGGGCGCAACCTTCATGGGTTTCCAAGCCTATGAATATATCCATGCTTACACCGAATTCAATTTGAAACTGACTTCCGGCATTTACGGTTCGACGTTCTTCATGCTGACCGGTTTCCACGGTTTCCACGTGACGATGGGGGCGATCATGCTGTCGTGCGTGCTGTATCGGATGCGCAAGGGCCACTTCACCCCTGAGCATCATTTCGCGTTCGAAGGCGCTGCCTGGTATTGGCACTTTGTCGACGTCGTCTGGCTCGGTTTGTACGTTGTGGTTTACTGGTTATAAGCAGCCCGGTATAAACCGGCGATGAGAAGCGGCGATTGCGTTGCGGATAAGGTAACGACACGTAATGACATCGCAGCTTTAACTCAAGCCGCACCTTGGTGCGGCTTTTTTACTGAATGAAGCTTGAAGTTTGAAGGTTGCTAGCGAATGCCGGTCGGCTCTATCCAGCCCAGTTTGTAAGAGACCAAGATCAGGATGAACAGCATCACGGAAAGTCCTACCCGCAGCGCCAGCGCCTGTACCGTCCGATTGCTTTTGCCCTTGTCTTTCATCAGGAAAAACAGCGCCGACACCAGACTGCCGATAATCAGAAAGAATGCAATGGCGACGAGAATTTTCATGTGTGCGAGCAATCGTGTTGCGGCAAGTGCATTGCCGCAGCGTCGAATAAGCAGGTTGAGTAAGGCGACATTGTAATGCCAATACGTTCCCGGTTTAAATGGCGGTTGCTGCCGTTCATTGCCACCGTGCTGGTGGTGGCGCTCGGTATTGAATTAGGGCAATGGCAGACCCGCCGCGGCGATGAGAAGCAGGCCATCGCCGTCAAGCTGGCCCAGCGCGAAGCCGCTGCACCGATCGTGTTGGGAGCGGCGCTGCAGCCGGCCGCAGCGCTTGAGGATCTTGAATATCGCCGGGTTCGGATGACCGGCAGCTTTGCGCCGGCCTGGACCGTGTATCTGGATAATCGTCCGCATGGCAGCGCAGCCGGATTTTATGTACTCACGCCGATGCGTATCGACGCGAGCGATACCTATGTGCTGGTCGCGCGTGGCTGGACGCCGCGCGACGAGTCCAATCGCAGCAAATTGCCGGCATTGAAAACCCCTGCCGGCGATATCACGATAGAAGGTGCAGTGCGCTTGCGTCCGGGCCACTTGATGCAACTGGGGCAACAAACGCCGTTGCAACCCGGCGCGATTCTTCAAAACCTCGATGTAACGGACCTCGCGGCGGCCAGCAAATTAAAATTGCAGCCGTTCATTGTCGAGCAGAGCAACGATATCGGCGACGGTCTGGTACACGATTGGCCGCAGCCTTCGCTAGGTATCGAAATGCATCGCGGTTACGCTTTTCAATGGTATGCACTGGCCGCAATGGCCGTGCTGTTTTTTGTTTTTACAGGATTTCGCCGTGGAAAAAAATAGTCAGAAAAAAGGTGGCAGCCGCTGGAAGCTGCTGCTGGTCGTCGCCATTTGCGCAGCGCCCATGATCGCGTCGTATCTGACGTATTATGTGATCAAGCCGTCGGCCCGCAATAACTACGGTGCGCTGATCGATCCACGCGAGCATCCGCTGCCGGAACTGGGCAGCAAGCTGCTGGACGGCAAACCGATCAGCCTGAGCGATTATCAGGGCCACTGGTTGATGCTGCAGGTCGATAGCGGCGACTGTGCCGAGTCTTGCGTGAAAAAATTGTTTGCGTTGCGCCAGTTGCGCCTGATGCAGGGCAAGGAAATGGATCGCATCGAAACAGTCTGGCTGATTACCGACGATAAGCCGCTCAGTACGGTACTGATACGCGCCTATGACGGTACCCGGATGGTGCGCGTGAACGCCGCTGCGCTGCGTGCTTGGTTGCCGGCCGAGCCGAATACCCGGATGGAAGATCATATCTATGTGATCGATCCGCGTGGGAATTTGATGATGCGTTTTCCGAAGGATGCGCAGCCGCAGAAGGTGAAAGCCGATATGTCGAAATTGTTGATGGCTTCGGCCATAGGTTAGGGTTCTGGAAGTCATGCTGATTCAATTAGCTGTTATCGGACTGGTCGTCGCACTCTTGCCGCTGACCGTGGTTTGGGTGTCCGGCGATGCGGATAAATATCGCAAACTGGCCTGGACCGCACTTTTTTTGACGTTCGATCTGATTATGTTCGGCGCTTTTACGCGACTCACCGATTCCGGCCTGGGTTGTCCGGATTGGCCGGGTTGTTATGCCCATGGCAATCCGCTTTCCGCCCATGAAATGATCGCCGCCGCAGAAACGGCGCTGCCCAGCGGCCCGGTCACGGTGTTTAAAGCGTGGGTGGAAATGCTGCATCGCTATTTTGCGATGGCTGTCGGCGTGCTGATTATCGTATTGATGGCGATGGCCTGGAATAAATGGCTGCGTTCCGGCCGCACGGCGCGGCGTTTCAGGCCGATATTTCCGACGCTGTTGTTGCTGCTGGTCTGCGTGCAAGGCGCGTTCGGCGCTTGGACTGTGACGATGAAATTGGAGCCCATCATTGTGACCACGCATCTATTGCTGGCGATGTCCTTGCTGGCGGCGATGACCTGGCTGGGCGCGGCCCAAAACCAGCATCTGCCGGTCGGCGCGGCAGGGCGCAAGCTCGCTGCGCCTGCGCTGGTGATTGTCTTGCTGCTGGCCTTTCAAATTGCGCTGGGCGGCTGGGTCAGCACCAATTACGCGGTACTGGCCTGCAACGATTTTCCGTTATGCAATGGGGCGCTGATGCCGCCCATGGATTTCGCGCACGGCTTCAGTTTGTGGCGTCATCTGGGCCAGACCGCGAATGGCGATTCCCTGCCGTTTTCCGCTTTGACCGCCATCCACTGGACGCATCGGACGTTTGCCTATCTGGTGATTATTTGCGTGGCATGGCTTGCGCACCGTGCGCTGCAAGACAGCGGACTGCGGCGCACCGCGATTGCGTTGCTGTTGGTGATCGCATTGCAATTTTGCACCGGCATGAGCACCGTTGTATTCAAATGGCCGCTGGCCATTGCGGTGATGCATAGCGGCGGTGCGGCGCTGCTGCTGCTGCTGCTGGTCATGTTAAACTACAAAATTCGATTTGCGCCGCCTTTGACGGTCGCCTATGGCACTTCATAGCGTTGCCATAGATCACATGCGGTTCACCTCTTTCCAATGACAAGCTCAGTTACTGTTCCCAATCGTATTGCCCAATATTGGGCGCTAACCAAGCCGCGTGTGACGCAGCTTGCGGTATTTTGCGCCGTTATCGGCATGTTTCTGTCGACGCCCGATTTGCCCGATTGGCACCGGGTTTTGTTTGCCACACTCGGCATCTGGCTGCTGGCAGGCGCCGCCTTTGCGGTTAATTGCCTGGTCGAGGCCGAGATCGATTCGCGCATGAGCCGTACCGCGCGCCGTCCAACGGCGCGTGGCGAAATCACCGTCGTGCAGACGCTGATATTTTCGGGCGTGATCGGCGGCCTGGGCATGTGGATACTCTATGTGCTGGTCAATCCCTTGACCATGTGGCTGACGTTTGCAACCTTTGTCGGCTACGCGGTCATTTATACGATGATCCTGAAGCCTTCCACACCGCAGAATATTGTGATCGGCGGTCTTTCAGGCGCGATGCCGCCGGCGCTGGGCTGGGCGGCGATTGCCAACCATGTACCGATGCAAGCCTGGATTCTGGTGATGATCATTTTTGTCTGGACGCCGCCGCATTTCTGGGCGCTGGCCATGTACCGGCGCGACGATTACGCCAAGTCGGGGCTGCCGATGCTGCCAATCACGCACGGTATGAAATTTACGCAATTTCAAGTTTTGTTGTACACCATTGCCCTGTTCGCCACCACCATGCTGCCGTTTGCAGTGGGCATGAGCGGCTGGCCTTACTTGCTGTGCGCAATTATCCTCGGGGCCATTTTCCTTTCTTATGCGTGGCGGCTTTACCGGCACTATACGGATCGGCTGGCGCATAAAACGTTTATGTTTTCGATCGTTTATTTGTCGCTGTTGTTTGCCGCACTGCTGATCGATCATTACCTGACATTCTGAAAATTTCATGAAAACCATCGCTGCTGCCGCGTTCCTTGTATTTGCCGCCATCTTGGCTCTGACCGGTTGCGATCGTCTCGGCATCAGCACAGCACAGTCGGCCAAACCACCGCCGGCCTTTATCAATACCGACGTCACCGGTCTCGGCTACGCGAAAGACTTTGCGTTGACCGATCACACCGGCAAGCCACGGACACTGGCCGATTTCAAAGGCAAGGCGGTGGTGATATTTTTCGGTTATACCCAATGCCCCGATGTCTGCCCCACCACGATGCTTGAATTGGCCGGCGTGATGAAAGATTTAGGGCCGCTGGCCGATCGGGTGCAGGTTTTATTCATCACCATCGATCCGCAACGCGATACCCAGGCGTTGCTGGCGCAATATGTGCCGGCGTTCGATCCGCGTTTTCTCGGCTTATATGGCGACGCTGCGGCGACCGATAAGGTCGCCAAAGAATTCAAAGTGTTTTATCAAAAAGTGCCGGGTAAAACCCCAGGCAGTTATACGATGGATCATACCGCCGGCAGTTATGTGTTCGACCCCGAGGGGCACATCCGTTTGTTCGTCCGCAATGGGCAAGGCGCCGAGTCGCTGGTACATGACCTGAAATTGTTATTGTCATAACTTTTCAGAACTCGCCGCATCTGTAAGTAAACCATAAGCTTTATGTCGTATGATTCTTCGTTCTACCGAAGTAATTGATCAATAGCACGGCCTTTCCTACTTTAATTGTTCACGTTATTGAGATCGTTGCCGATGCAATTAGTTGTCTTGATTGCAACTAGAGCGATTCCAAAAAATAAAAAGTAATCTTTCGCTTAAGAGCGAGGGGGAACGATCAATGAATAATAGCGTGCGCGCCTTAGGCGCGAAGATTGGCGCATGGCCGCTGAAAATCAAACTTACGCTATTGGTAATGTTGATCTTCGTCGTAGGGATCGGCACGCTCTCTGTGTACGTCGTCGGGGGCTTACGTACGGATTTCGGCCGGGTAATTGCCAAGGAACAGATAACAACGGTAAGTTTCGTTGCGCGCGCCGTGGATCGAGAACTGGCCCTGCGAATCGGTTCGCTGCAATCGCTTGCACCCAAGGCCGGTATTTTATTGGCGAGCGATATCGAAGGCCTGGAGGCTTATCTTCTCGATAAGCCGGTTGCCATCAGTATTTTCACGAGCGACGTTTACGTCGTTTCAAAACAAGGTTTCCGGGTAGCGGAGGCGCCGCTGCGCGGCTATCTCGGTCAAACCTATGCCGATGCCGCTTACATCAAAGAAGTCCTTGCAACGGGTAGGCCCGTGGTCAAGCCGCTGTTGAGTGGCTTAGCCAGGCAACCGGTATTGGTGGTCGCTGTCCCTTTATTCGCTGCGGACGGTTCTGTCTCTGGCGTGCTTTGCGGTGCAGAACTTCTCAATGCGGGTTTTTTCCATTTCGTGGGCGAAGTGCGTAATGGCGATACCGGCGGTATCGATCTTATTTCCCTGAAAGATGGCGTATATGCGGCAAGCACCGATCCACTGCGCGTTCTGAAAGAGATATCGCCAAAAAGTCAGAGCCCGTTGCTCGATCGCCGTCAAGGGGCTCGCGCACAGGGTGTGGTGACCGATATGACCGGCGTCGCCATTCTCAGCACGGCTGCGCACGCCACGGTGGCGGATTGGCTGATCGTCGGATACATCCCGACCGATGAAGCCTTCGCGCCGGTGCAAGGCGTGGCTGAGCGTATCTACACCGGCGCAATACTGATCACCTTTTTTGGCGGCTTGCTGATCTGGCTTCTGCTGCAGCGCGAATTGGCGCCGGTTGAGTGGGCGTCCAGACAGATCGACGAAGGCAGCGGTAGCTTGCACATCATGAAACCGCTGGCGGTCGTCGGAAGCCGGGAGATTCGCACGCTGCTGGAAAGCTTCAACCGCATGCATAAAAGAGTGCTGGAGAAAAACGAGATTATCCGGCTTGAGCGCGACCAGCTTGAATCGACCTTAGTCGAACTCAAGCTGGCTGAAGAGTCGTTGCAGGCACTCAATCAGGATCTGGAAAATAAAGTAGAAGCACGTTCCAAGAAGCTCAGCGATCTTTATGACGTGCTCAAGGAAGTGCTGGAATCCCTGCCTTTCGGCGTCGCGGTCTACGACGAAAAACATCAGCTTGTTTTGCGCAATGTGCTGTATGGCGTCTTAATGAACTTCCCGCCTGAACTGCTGGAAAAAGAACCCGTGCTGTTCCCGGATATGATCCGCTACACCTTTGATCGGGGCGATTATCCGAACCGGCAATTCGATGAGGTCTTAGCGAGCCTCTTGACGATAATGGATGAGCATCAGGAAGTATGCTTCGAGCGCTACCTGGCCAGTGGCATTGCCCTGGAAATCAAGACCCGTTCGATTTCAGCCGATTGGACGTTGATCACTTATCGGGACATCACGGCGCAGAAACTGGCCGAGAAAACGCTGGAAGAGGCCAAGCGCGTGGCCGAGGCGGCAACAGAAGCGAAAAGCGGCTTCCTGGCCAATATGAGTCATGAAATCCGCACGCCGATGAACGCGATTATCGGTTTGGCCTATTTGCTTGAGAGGGCGGATTTACCGGCCGAATCCACTGCACTGGTCCGCAAAATTACCAGCGCCGGCCGTTCGCTGCTGAGTATCATCAACGATATTCTCGACTTCTCCAAAATCGAAGCAGGCCGCCTCGAACTTGAGCATGTTCCTTTCAGCCTGAATACGGTGCTCGAAAATCTCGCCACCATCATGAGCGTGAATGTGGGAAGCAAAGATATCGAGCTGATTATTACGCCGCCCGAGAACCGGGTCGACCGCTTGATCGGCGATCCGCTGCGGCTCGAACAGATTCTCATCAACCTGTTGGGAAATGGGATCAAGTTTACCGATCGCGGTCATGTCGAGTTGAATGTCAGCATCGTCGATTTTTTCGATCAGAAAATCAGTCTGCGCTTTGCGGTGCGCGATACCGGTATCGGTATTTCCGTGAGCAAGCAGAAAGAAATCTTCGAACCTTTCTCGCAGGCGGAAAGTTCGACCACACGCCACTTTGGCGGTACCGGCCTGGGCCTGACCATCAGCCGGCGGCTGGTGGCCATCATGGGGGCCGAAATGGCGGTCGTCAGCGAGCCCGGCCACGGCAGCGAATTTTCGTTTTGCCTGACATTCGAGCGTGCCCCGGAGATGGATTTGTCCGCCCCGGAAATGGCAAATCTCGACGTTCTGATTGCCGACGATAATCCCATCGCCCTCGAAGCGTTGCGCCGTACTACGACAGCACTGGGTTGGAATGCCAACATCGTGGATTCGGGCGCCGCCGCACTGCGCTGTGTATTGGCGCGCCAGGATCAGGGTCAGGGTCAGGGGGCGGGCCAAGTTATTGTTCTCGACTGGAAAATGCCGGGTATGGATGGGCTTGCCACCGCACGTGCGATACGCGAAGCGGTCAGCCAGGACATGCTCGGCCCCATTATCGTGATGGTCACTGCCTATTCGAGTGAGCAATTGCTTGCTTCAAGCGATAGCAAGATGGCCGATGCCGTATTGACCAAGCCGGTGACGCCATCGAGTCTCTATAACGCTGTCGCCATGGCGCAAAGGGCGCGTTTCGGCATTGAGGAGAAGCCGAGCGGCGGGCCGGGCCAACGACTTGGCGGCATACGGATGTTGATTGTCGACGATACCGAAATCAATCGCGAAGTGGCGATACGTATTTTTGCCGGTGAGGGCGCGCAGGTATCGCTTGCCAACGATGGTCGTGAAGCAGTGGATTGGTTGTTGATGCATGCAGGCGAGGTCGATATTGTGCTGATGGACGTGCAAATGCCGGTGCTGGATGGTCTTGGTGCGACGCGTCTGATCCGCAGTACGCCGCAATTGCGCGATCTGCCCGTGCTTGCGCTGACGGCCGGCGCTTTCAAGGCGCAGGAAGATGCGGCCAAGGCGGCCGGCATGACGGGCTTCCTTTCCAAGCCGTTCGATGTGGATGTGGCCATCGCGTTGATCCTAAAGAATGTCCGCCGCAAGGAAGCGGCCGCGGGTGCGACCGATATGCCGCGCGCCGCTCCTGCCGCTTCCGCCGCTCCCTTGGCGCAAGCGAGCTCGCGTACCGAGCAGGATCTTCCGGGGCTCGCCGTTGGACGTGGGCTCAAAATCTGGCGTGATGAAGGGGTGTATCGACAATACCTGCGCAAATTCGCGCGCGACTACGGCAACAGCATAGCGGAGATGGCGCGGGTTGAACCCATCGATGCGGCAGCGCTTGCGCATGCGCTCAGGGGGGCGGCCGGCAATCTTGCCTTATTAGAGCTTGCCGCGTTGACAGCAGAGGCCGATCACACGCTGCGCGCAGGCGAGGATGCGACGCCGTTGTATGCCAAGTTGCAGGTGGCGATGGAAATTGCGCTGGCATCGATCCGGCGCTACGCCTCGGACCCGGAGCAGGCGTATGCCTCTGTGCAGCGTGCTACAGGAGACGGCAATGCCTCCCTGATCATGCCGCTGCTGACCCAACTGCTCAATGCATTCAATACCGATGACCCCGGCGCGATCAATCCGGTGCTGGCCGAAGTGGCTAAGCTGTTGCCGCCGGCCCGTCTCGCAGCCATCCATGAGGCCGTTGAAAATTTCGATTTCCGTGGCGGCGAAGCGATCGTGCATGCACTGGTAGCCGACCTTAATATCTCACTGGAGATTTGATGATGTCCAATGGTCTCAGCCTCAATCCTAATGCCCATACCAGCCCTATTCTTCTGGTCGACGATCAACCGCAAAATCTCGCCGCGCTACAGCAAGTCTTGTCCGCTGAGTATCGCTTGGTATTCGCCCGCAATGGCGCCGATGCCATCGCTACAGCCTTGAAACACATACCAGCCCTGATCCTGCTGGATATCGAGATGCCGGACATGGATGGCTATGCGGTCTGCCGCGCACTGAAAGCCGATTCGCGCACCGAAGCGATTCCCGTCATCTTTGTCACCAGCCTGGGAGAGGTCGGCGATGAAGCGGCGGGTTTTGCTGTGGGCGCAGTCGATTACATTACCAAACCTTTTTCCCCGGCCATCGTGTCTGCCCGCGTGCGCACGCACCTTTCGCTGGTGCGCACGACGCTGCTTGAGCATAGTTATCGCGATGCGATTTTCATGCTGGGCACGGCGGGACACTATAACGATGTCGATACCGGTATGCATATCTGGCGCATGGCTGCCTATTCCGCCGAAATTGCCGCCGCTTGCGGCTGGAGCGCCGAGGCTTGCCATCAATTGGAATTGGCCGCGCCGATGCACGACACCGGCAAGATCGGTATTCCCGATGCCATCTTGCGCAAGCCGGCAGAGCTCGACGCCGTTGAGTGGGGCATTATGAAAACGCATTCCATCATCGGGCACGATATCCTTTCCAAGAGCGAGGCGCCGATATTTCAGATGGCCGCGGAGATCGCACTATGCCATCACGAGCGGTTTGACGGCAGCGGTTATCCGAACGGTCTGGTCGGCGAAGAGATTCCCGAATCGGCGCGCATTGTCGCGCTGGCGGACGTCTTCGACGCGCTTTCGATGCAACGTCCTTACAAGGATGCGTGGTCGCTCGATAGCATCATGGCGAACTTGCATGCGGGCTCGGGCAAACATTTCGAGCCGCGTCTGGTGGAGATATTCGTGTCGATTCTGCCGCGGATTTTAGAAATCAAAGCGGAGTGGGAGGCCTGCGAATCGTGGAAAAAATAAATCGAATCCAGCTGCGCAGCGGGTGTCGATGTAAAAATGCCCTCCGTCATCATTGAGGGAGGGCATTTGACTGTCAGCTACGCAGCTTATGAATACGCTTGCAACGAGCCTTTCATTTTCTGCAATGCAACTGTTTCGATCTGGCGTATGCGTTCGGCCGATACGCCGAATTCGTCCGCCAGTTCGTGCAGCGTAGCACCCGAGCCGTCATCGTTGGCCAGCCAGCGCGCCTCGACAATACGGCGTGAGCGCGCATCCAGCTTGCTCAGTGCAGTTTGCAGGCCTTCCGATTGCAGACGGTCGTACTGACGCGATTCCATCACCTTGGTTGGCTCGTTGGCTTCGGACGACAGATAAGCGATCGGTGCAAATTTGTCGTCCTCGTCATCGGTCGGCGCTTCGAGCGCCATGTCGCGGCCGGAAAGACGTGTTTCCATTTCAATCACGTCTTCGCGTTTGACATCCAGCGTCTTGGCCAGCGCATCCACCTGGGCCGGGGTCATCGCATCCAGGCCTTCTTTGTGGCTGCGCAGATTAAAGAACAGCTTGCGCTGCGATTTAGTCGTCGCCACTTTGACCAAGCGCCAGTTTTTCAGGATGTATTCATGCATCTCTGCTTTAATCCAGTGCATGGCATAAGACACCAGACGGACGCCTTGATCCGGGTCGAAGCGTTTGACCGCTTTCATCAGGCCGATATTGCCTTCCTGAATTAAATCGGCGTGCGGCAGGCCGTAGCCCAGATAACCGCGGGCAATCGATACCACCAGCCGTAAATGCGACAACACCATTTTCTGGGCGGCGCCGAGATCGTTTTTGTCGCGCAGACGGCGCGCCAGCGACATTTCTTCGTCATGCGTCAACATCGGCAGACGATTAACCGCTGAAATGTAGGCGTCGATGTTACCCAGACTGCCCGAAAAGCCGAGTGCCAATGCCTGGGTTTCGTTCGCAATAAGTGCATTGTCAGACGCTGATTTCATTGAAACTCCTTGTTCGTGGACTGTTTTAAGTCGATAACTTCGAAAGGCACAGCATTTAAGTCAAGAATTCTAGCACTCTCGTATGTCGAGTGCTAATTAGCATAACCGAAGAGCAAAATAGTCGTGGACTATGGCTTGCACTTTTCCATTTATTATCAGGCAATTAGAACCTAAGATGGGCGCAGAGGTTGCGCGCAGGGGCGAAAAAGCTGTAACAGTTGGCTACAGGAAGATGCTTTTAAGAAACTATTTATAACTTTTATCGGCTTATGAGAAAAATCAAGCTTAGCTAAGACGACCCAGATGGCGTCGAACCGACAGCATGGCTCCCAGCAGACCCAGCAATGCGCTCAGCCCCAACAAGACGATGGCGGCAATGGGTTGCAGTGGCGCCAGCAAGAATTCCGAGCCGTAAAGCCGGGCGAACTCGGCGACGGCCTGATTCATCGGTTGCAGGCCCGCGGCGACCGCAGCCAGTGCGATTGCGCCGGCACAGGCCCCCAGCAAGGCGCCGGTGTAATAAAACGGACGGTGGATAAAGGCATCGGTGGCGCCCAGCAGACGCGAGACTTCAATTTCATCGTACTGCGTCATGACTTGCAGCCGAATGGTATTAAACACAACAGCGACCACTACGACCCCTAGCGTCACCGCCAGAAACAGCAGCGCCAGACGCAATATGTGCAATAACGCCGCCAGTCGTTTGACCCAGGCCGAATCGATCTGAACCGTATCGACATGCGGCAGCGTCTTCAGTTTGTCCGCAATCTTATCGACTTGCGCCGCATCGATCTGAAAACCGGTCAGCTTCACCACATAGGCGTCCGGCAAGGGATTATTGCCAAGGGTGGTCAATGCATCGCTGAGACCGGTTCTGCTTTTCAGGGCATCCAGCGCCTCTTCGCGCGGAATAAACACGATTTTTGCATCGCTGCCATTGCGCTGCAGATCCTCACGGATGGCCGGTGCGATTGCGATGGCTTGATCGCGCGAGGCAGCCATTTGCAGGAAGACGCTGATTTCCGGTTGCACCGTCAGTTGTTCGGTCACCGGGCGCACGTTTTCCAGCAAAGTCATGCCGGCGAACGGCAACGCCAATGCAATGGCGACCACCAGTACATTGAGCAAAAAGCTGCCGGGCGCGCGGCGGAAATGGTTGAATGCGTCGCCCAGGGCGAACAGGTGATAACGCAGCCAGTTCATGCTTGCTCCTGCACGCGCTCGCCATCATTGCGCCAGCCATCGACAAGCTGACCGTGGGCCAGATAAACGACCCGTTCAGGGCCGTTCAGATATTGCTCGTCGTGGGTGGAAATCAGGCAGGTCACGCCGACTTCATGGAAAGATTTCAACGCCGCCAACACTTTGTTGGCATTGTCGCGATCCAGATTGGCAGTTGGTTCATCGGCCAGAATGAGTTGTGGACGGTTCACAATCGCACGCGCGATGGCGGCGCGCTGTTGCTCGCCGCCGGATAGCGCTTGCGGCAAAGTAGCGGCTTTATCGAGCAGGCCGACCATGTCCAGCGCGGCGTGGGCGCGTTTTTCCGCATCGCTGCGCCAGGCGCCGGTAACAATCAGCGGCAACATCACATTGGCCAGCAGGCTGCGATCCGGCAACAAGCGTTGCTGTTGAAAAATCAGCCCCAGCTTGCGGCGCAAATAAGGCAGCCCGGAAGCGGTCAATTTACCGATATTCTGCCCGTTGACGCTCAGCGCGCCGGCGCTTGGGCGCTCAATGGCGGCGATCATTTTCAACAGTGTCGATTTGCCGGCGCCCGATGGCCCGGCCAAAAATACCAGTTCGCCGCTATTGATCGTCAGCGTGACATCGCGCAGCGCGGTATTGCCGCGGCCGTATTGTTTGGAAACGTGATCGAAAATGATCATGTACGCTTTCTTGGCTTTCTTGTGATCAATGTTTTAGCCCAGCAAAGCATCGACAAACTCTACCGCGTCGAACGCCTGCAGGTCTTCGATTTGCTCCCCGATGCCGATGAAATACAGCGGTATCGGACGTGTTTTTGCGATTGCCGCCAGTACGCCGCCCTTGGCGGTGCCATCCAGCTTGGTCACTACCAGGCCGGTCAATCCCAGCGCATCGTCGAAGGCCTTGACCTGCGCCAGTGCATTTTGTCCGGTGTTGCCGTCGATGACCAGCAGAATTTCATGCGGCGCCCCGGCCAGCCCCTTGCCGATGACGCGTTTGATCTTCTTCAACTCATCCATCAGATGCAATTGCGTCGGCAAACGTCCGGCGGTATCGATCATGACGACATTGATGCCGCGCGCTTGCGCCGAATGCACGGCATCGAACGCCACGGCCGCCGGATCGCCGGACTCCTGCGCGATGACCGCGACGTTATTACGTTCGCCCCAGATCGTCAATTGTTCGCGGGCGGCGGCACGGAAGGTGTCGCCGGCGGCCAGCAGCACCGATTGGTGATGCGCCTGTAAATGTTTGGCCAGTTTGCCGATGGTGGTGGTTTTGCCTGCGCCATTGACGCCGGCGATCATCATGACCAGTGGCTGATGTTGTCCGAGCATCAGCGGCTTTTGCAGCGGCTTGAGCAATTCGAGCAGCAAATCGCGCAGTGCTGTTTTGACTTGCGCCGCGTCCAGCAATTTTTCGGATTTCACCTTCTTTTTCAGTGCATCCAGTAAAAACTGGGTGGCTTCGACACCGGCATCGGCGCTTAGCAATGCAGATTCGAGTTCCTCGTAGAGTTCATCATCGATCTTGGCCCCGGTAAACAGAACTGTCAGACTGGACGATGTCTTGGATAAACCGGTCTTGAGACGGTTAAGCCAACCTTGTTTATTCTGCTCGCCGGCCGCTTCTGCGACCATGTTTTGCGTCGGCAGGATTTCCGGCGTTGTTGCCGATATCGCTTCCGGTGGGGGTTTTTTCTTGAAGAAACTAAACATCTGCTATGTAGAATGGGTAAAGGGGTGAACGCGGTACAATCGCTGCGGCGGTCTCGGCGGCGCGTGCAGGCCGAATTAATCAAAACAAGCATTAGGCAAGCATTAGAACGCGCATTAAATACGTTCTAAATAATTGCTTCGCATTCTATCAGAGCAGGGGCTAATGAAATTGAAGACAGGGCCTATCCTTGCGGCGTTCGGTATATTGCTCAGCGCCGTGCTGACACTGACCTATGCGCAAACACCCCCAGCGGTGCAGGCACAGGAATTCATGCTGAAAAATGGCATGAAAATCATTGTCAAGGAAGATCATCGGGCGCCGACCGTGGCGCAAATGATTTGGTACCGGGTCGGCTCCATCGATGAAGTCAACGGCACGACTGGCGTGGCGCATGCGCTCGAACACATGATGTTCAAGGGCACCAAGCATCTGAAAGTCGGTGAATTCAGCAGTAAAGTGGCCGCGCTCGGGGGCAGCGAGAACGCCTTCACCAATCGCGACTACACCGCTTATTTCCAGCAAATCGAAAAATCCAGATTATCGGCAGTCATGGCGCTGGAAGCCGAGCGCATGGCCAATTTGCGCTTCGATCAGAATGAATTCGCCAAGGAAATCCGGGTGGTCATGGAAGAGCGCCGCTGGCGCACCGATGATCAGCCATCCGGCATGTTGAATGAAGCGCAAAATGCGGCGGCATTCGTCGCGCATCCCTATCATCATCCGGTCGTCGGTTGGATGGACGATCTGCAGCATATGACCGTCGACGATGTCAA
The DNA here is from genome assembly GCA_035568435.1 of Herbaspirillum sp. GTDB lineage: Bacteria > Pseudomonadota > Gammaproteobacteria > Burkholderiales > Burkholderiaceae_D > Herbaspirillum. Next base: position 16,798 of record DATMOE010000277.1, read on the forward strand.
AGCCTGGTACGACCGCTGGTATGCGCCCAACAATGCCACCATGGTGATCTCAGGCGACGTGGACGCGCAGCAAGTGCGGCAAATGGCCGAAAAATATTTCGGTTCGATCGCGCCCAAAAAACTGCCATCGGCCTCCGCCAAGCCGCAAAACGAACCTGAACAGCACGGCGTGCGGCGTGTCGTGATAAAGGCGCCGGCGGAAAACGCCTATGTTTCGCTGGCATTCAAAGCGCCGACCTTGAAAGATGTCGAAAACGATGACGATGCGTATGCGCTGGACGTATTGGCAGCCGTGCTGGACGGGTACGACAATGCGCGACTCAATGCCGATCTGGTCCGTACCGCCAAAATCGCCAACGATGTCGGCGCCGGTTATGACGATATTACCCGCGGACCTTCGCTCTTCATCTTGGAAGGCACCCCGGCGGCCAGCGTTTCGGCTGAACAGCTAGAAGCCGCATTGCGGGGCGAAGTGGCGAAAATCGCGCAAGAAGGTATTTCCGCGGAAGAATTGCAGCGTGTCAAAACGCAACTGATCGCATCGCAGATCTATAAACGCGACTCGGTTTTCGGTCAGGCCATGGAAATCGGCGTATTGGAAATGGCCGGCATTTCATATAAAAATATCGACCGCATGATCGATAAAACGAAGGCGGTGACCGCGCAGCAGGTGCAGGCGGTGGCGCAAAAATATTTCGGCGACGATCAACTAACCGTTGCTACCCTGGTACCACTGCCGTTGTCGGGCAAGCCGCGCGCTGCGCCGCCGCCCGGTCCGATACGCTAATCGCTAATTGCAAATAACTTGACCACTCACTTTATTTAGCCGGAGAACGCCATGCCCGTAATCGTTATCGCCAATCCCAAAGGTGGTGTCGGCAAAAGCACTTTGTCGACCAATCTGGCCGGTTATTTTGCCGCGCAAGGTCAGCAGGTATTGCTCGGCGACGTTGACCGCCAGCAATCGGCTCGCGCTTGGCTCGGTATCCGTCCGGCTTCTGCGCGGCCGATCACCACCTGGGAAATCGATGAAGACGACATGGCCAAGCCGCCCAAAGGCACCAGCCATGTGGTGCTGGATACGCCGGCAGGTCTGCATGGCCGGCGGCTCAACGATGTTTTGAAAGTGGCCGATAAAGTCATGGTGCCCTTGCAGCCGTCAATGTTCGATATTCTTGCCACGCGCGAATTCCTGGTGCAACTGGCGGCTGAAAAATCGGTGCGCAAAGGCGATATCGATGTCGGTATCGTCGGCATGCGGGTCGATAGCCGGACCCGTTCGGCCGAGCAATTGCACCGCTTTGTCGAAAGCCTGAATCTGCCGATGCTGGGCTATCTGCGCGATACCCAGAATTACGTGCAACTGGCCGCGCACGGTCTGAGCATGTGGGATGTCGCGCCGTCGCGGGTACAGCGCGATCTGGAGCAATGGCAACCGCTGCTCGACTGGGTCGTCGCGCCGGTTCCAAAATCCACTTGAAAACGAGCATTTAAAACGTTTCATGAAAAAATTCCTGATTATCCTGACGACGGCATGGCCGTTGCTGCTGAGCGGCAATGCGCTGGCGGCACTGCAAATCCAGTCGTGGACTTTGGACAACGGCGCACGCGTCGCATTTGTCGAAAATCATGCCATTCCGATCCTGGATGTCAGCGTCGAATTCGATGCCGGGGCGCGCCGCGATCCGGCCGCCAAGTCCGGGCTGGCCGGATTGACCAACGCCATGCTGGCGCGCGGCATGGCCGCCGGTAGCGATGCGCAGGCCGAGCCGGCCTTGAGCGAAGCGCAGATATTGGATGGATTTGCCGATATCGCGGCACAACGCGGCGGCGGTGCGGAGCGCGACCGCGCCGGTATCAGCGTACGCACGCTGGCCAACGCCGACCAGAGCGACCGGGCGGTTCAACTGCTTGCGCGCTTGCTGGCGCAACCGAGTTTTCCAGAAGATTTCCTGCGGCGTGACAAGGCTCGCATGGTGGCCGGCATCCGCGAGGCCGGCACCAAGCCCGAGGCGCTGGCCGAAAAGAATTTTCTGAAGGCCATTTACGGCGACCATCCCTACGCGCAGCAAGCTACCGAGGCGACGTTGGCAGCCATTACGCGGGACGATCTGGTCGCGTTCCATCGCGACCATTACGTGGCAAACCGGGCCGTCATTGCCATGATCGGCGATGTCACACGGGCGCAGGCCGAACAGATCGCGCAGGAATTGACCCGCCGTTTGCCGCAAGGCGCCGCATTGCCGGCGATGCCGGAGGTGGCGCCGGTAGTCAATCCGCATGAACAACGCATCGCGCATCCGGCCTCGCAATCGCATATTCTGATCGGCATGCCGGCGCTCGAACGCAACGATCCCGATTTTTTCGCACTGACAGTCGGTAATTACATTCTCGGCGGCGGCGGATTCGTGTCGCGGCTGACCAAGGAAGTGCGCGAGAAACGCGCATTGTCTTATAGCGTCTATAGCGGCTTCAATGCGATGGCGCAAAAAGGGCCATTCCGAATCGGCTTGCAAACCAAGCGCGAGCAAACCGATGCGGCATTAAAAGTGGTGCGCGATACCTTGGCCGCTTACTTGCGCGACGGGCCGACGCCAGCCGAGCTGCAGGCAGCCAAAGACAATCTGGTCGGCGGATTTGCGCTGCGGATCGACAACAATCGTAAAATTCTCGCCAATATTTCAATCATTGCTTACTACGGATTACCGCTCGATTATCTGGATAGCTGGACGCAAAATATCGAACAGGTCAGCATTGCGCAAATTCGCGCAGCGTTTGCGCGTAAAGTCGTGCTATCGCAGTTAAGCACCATCATAGTAGGAGTAGGCGACGTCAATGCGCAGCAATAGCAATAGCAATAGCAAACCGGCGAAGACGCCGCAGCATGCAATTAAACCGCCGCTGGCGCATCAGGTACGGATCATCGGCGGCCAATGGAAGCGCACGCCATTGCCGGTGCCGGCGGCCGAAGGCTTGCGGCCGACGCCGGACCGCGTGCGCGAAACCGTATTCAATTGGCTGGTGCATTTATTGGGAGCAGACTGGCAGCAACTGCGCTGCCTGGATTTGTTCGCAGGTTCCGGCGCGCTCGGTTTCGAAGCTGCCAGCCGCGGCGCGGCGCAAGTCTTGATGATTGAATATCACACGCCGGCGGTGCGCCAACTGGAAGCCACCAAAACCAAATTGCGTGCGCAGCAAGTAGAGATTTTGCGGGCCGATGCCATGGGCGCGGCGGAAAAGCTGGTACTGGCAGGCAGCCAATTCGATCTGATTTTTCTGGATCCGCCATATCGGCAAGACTGGTTGCGCAAAATCCTGCCATTGTGCGAACCGCTACTGGTTTCAGGCGGCTTGCTCTACCTGGAAGCGGAGCAGGCGCTGGAAGCGGATGCGCTGCCGGAATGGTTGTCAGGATGGCAATTGGTGCGAGCCGATCATGCCGGTAGCGTGTTTTATCACCTGCTGCAGCGGTAGCGGCCTGGAATCAATCAAAAGCGGCCTCAAAAACCGTTGTAAAAATGCAACCTGGATTCAGGCATAATGCGCGTTCTAATCGCTAGGGAGACTTCCGATGGTCATAGCAGTTTATCCAGGCACATTCGATCCGATCACACGTGGGCACGAGGATCTGGTGCGGCGGGCGTCCGGCTTGTTCGACAAGTTGATCGTCGGTGTGGCCGATAGCAAGAACAAGAAGCCGTTTTTCTCGCTGGACGAACGTTTATTGATTGCCCAAGAGGTGCTGGGCCACTATCCGAATGTGGAAGTCCGGGGGTTTTCCGGTTTGCTCAAGGAATTCGTGCGGGAAAACAATGCACGGGTGATTGTGCGCGGTCTGCGCGCGGTCTCCGACTTCGAATATGAATTTCAGATGGCCGGCATGAACCGTTATTTGCTGCCGGATGTTGAAACCATGTTTTTGACCCCATCTGATCAATACCAATTCATTTCCGGCACCATCGTGCGGGAAATCGCCCAATTCGGTGGCGATGTATCGAAATTCGTGTTTCCTTCGGTCGACCGGTGGCTGAAAGAAAAAATAGGAAAACTGGAATAGCGTTTATGGCACTGCTGATTACCGACGACTGCATTAATTGCGATGTATGCGAACCGGAATGTCCGAATGGCGCTATTTACATGGGGCCGCAAATCTATGAGATCGATCCGCATAAATGCACTGAATGCGTAGGCCACTTCAATGAGCCGCAATGCCAGCAGGTTTGCCCGGTGGCTTGCATCCCGTTGAACCCGGCCTGGGTGGAAACGCCGCAGCAACTACAGGCCAAATATGAAAAACTGCAGGCCGAACTCAAAAATCCGCTCTGATCGCTTACCACGCAACCCAGACGTTGGATAGAATACGCGGCGCCCGCAAGATTGCCGACGTTGCCATTGGGCATTATTAAGGCAGCGGCCGGCTGCAACAGCCCTTGAAATAGGGGGGAATAGCCTCACGTAGCACTGGTTATTGAACAAAGCATAGATTGTTAGGGGATTTGAATGCAAGACGACGAAAAGCAAGTGGCAGCCGATGCTGCCAATCAGGTTGACGATCATGCCGCAACGGGCAATGAAACACAGGAAGTCTCAGCGGAAGATGGTTTGATGCAACAATTGAAAGCGGCCGAAGCCAAAGCGGCTGAAATGCAGGATGCTTTTTTGCGCGCCAAAGCCGAAATGGAAAATGTCCGCCGGCGCGCGCAGGAAGACGTCACCCGCGCGCATAAATTTGCGGTTGAAAATTTTGCCGAGAGCCTGCTGGCGGTGAAAGATAGTCTGGAAATGGCGCTGAACATTCAAACGCCATCGGTTGAATCGCTCAAGGAAGGCGTCGACATGACGCTCAAGCAGCTTTCCGCTGCTTTCGAAAAAAATAAATTACTGGAAATCAGCCCCGCTGTCGGCGAGAAGCTCGATCCCATGAAACATCAGGCTGTATCGGCTGTTCCGGCCGAGCAGGAAGCCAATACCGTAGTCGCAGTGTTGCAAAAAGGGTACACGATTTCGGATCGCCTGCTGCGTCCTGCCTTGGTGACCGTCGCGCAATAAGGATAGCGCAAGAATTTGTGCGGCATCGTCTTGAAAGCCGCCACGCGCTACGCATATGAAGCACATCAGTTAAATTCAGTTATCCCGTCAAGTTATTAAAGGAAAAAAATTATGGGCAAAATTATTGGTATCGATCTGGGCACAACGAACTCTTGCGTGTCTGTGATGGAGGGCGGCCAACCCAAGGTGATCGAAAACTCGGAAGGCGCGCGTACGACGCCGTCGGTCATCGCTTATCAAGAAGATGGTGAAATTCTGGTCGGCGCACCGGCTAAACGCCAGGCGGTTACCAATCCCAAGAAAACGATCTATGCTGCAAAGCGTCTGATCGGCCGTAAATTCGATGAAAAGGAAGTGCAAAAGGATATTTCCCTGATGCCTTACGAAATCGTCCGCGCCGATAACGGCGACGCCTGGATCAGCGCCGGCGGCAACAAACTGGCGCCGCCGCAAATTTCGGCCGAAGTGCTGCGCAAGATGAAGAAAACCGCCGAAGATTATCTGGGCGAAGAAGTGACCGAAGCTGTCATTACGGTGCCGGCTTACTTCAACGATGCGCAGCGTCAGGCGACCAAGGATGCCGGCCGTATCGCCGGTCTGGATGTGAAACGGATCATCAACGAGCCGACCGCGGCTGCGCTGGCCTTCGGTCTGGACAAGACCGACAAAGGCGATCGCAAGATTGCGGTGTATGACCTGGGCGGCGGTACTTTCGACGTATCGATCATCGAAATTGCCGATGTCGATGGCGAAAAACAATTTGAAGTGCTGTCGACCAACGGCGACACCTTCCTCGGCGGCGAAGATTTCGACCAGCGCATCATCGATTACATCCTGGATGAATTCAACAAGATCAACGGTCTGGATCTGCGTAAAGACGCGATCGCCTTGCAACGCATCAAGGCCTCGGCCGAGCGCGCCAAGATCGAACTGTCGTCTTCGCAGCAGACTGAAATCAATGAGCCGTACATTGCGATGGCCAATGGCGCACCGATCCATTTGAATCTGAAGATCACTCGCGCCAAGCTGGAATCGCTGGTCGAGGAATTGATCAGCCGCACCATCGAGCCATGCCGTATTGCGATCAAGGATGCCGGCGTCAAGGTCAGCGATATCGACGACATCATTCTGGTCGGCGGTATGACACGCATGCCGAAGGTGCAGGAAAAGGTGAAAGAATTCTTCGGCAAGGACCCACGCCGCGACGTTAACCCAGATGAAGCTGTTGCCGTCGGCGCCGCCATTCAGGGTGCGGTTCTGTCGGGTGATCGCAAGGATCTGTTGCTGCTGGATGTGACGCCACTGTCGCTGGGTATTGAAACCATGGGCGGCGTGATGACCAAGATGATCAAGAAGAACACCACGATTCCGACCAAGTTCAGTCAGGTGTTCTCGACAGCCGATGATAACCAGCCGGCCGTGACGATCAAGGTGTATCAGGGCGAGCGCGAAATGGCCGTCGGCAACAAGGGCCTGGGCGAATTCAATCTGGAAGGCATTCCGCCAGCATCGCGCGGCACACCGCAGATCGAAGTGACTTTCGACATCGACGCCAACGGTATTTTGCACGTCGGCGCCAAGGACAAGGCCACCGGCAAGGAAAACAAGATCACGATCAAGGCCAACTCTGGTTTGACTGAAGAAGAAATCCAGAAGATGGTGCAAGATGCCGAAGCCAATGCCGAAGAAGACAAACGCCTGAAGGATATGGCCGAGTCGCATAACCAAGGCGATGCTCTGGTGCATTCGACACGCAAATCACTGGTCGAATACGGCGACAAGCTGGATGCCGGCGAGAAAGAACAGATCGAAGCGGCGATCAAGGATCTGGAAGAAGCCCTCAAGGGTAACGACAAGCCAACGATCGATGCCAAATCGGCTGCGCTGTCGACAGCGTCGCAAAAGCTGGGTGAAAAAATGTACGCGGATATGCAGGCGCAACAAGCTGCGGCCAGTGGCGCAGCAGGTGCTGCGGGCGCAGGTGCAGCCGGCGCCGGTGCGGAAGGAAGCGGCAAGCAGGACGATGTGGTCGATGCCGACTTTAAAGAAGTGAAGTAAAAGGGCAGGGTACGACCGATGTCGTAATGTCCCGTTAGGGTGGCAGCCGAGAGGCTGCCATTTGGCGTTTTAAACGAAGAACGCCGGCGGCGGGCAAATAATATTTAAGTTGATAGATAAACATGGCGAAACGCGATTTTTACGAAATTCTCGGTCTGGCGAAAAACGCTTCTGATGAAGAGATCAAGAAGGCCTATCGCAAGCTTGCGATGAAGCATCACCCGGACCGTAACCCGGATAGCAAGGGCGCCGAAGACAAATTCAAAGAGGTCAAAGAGGCCTACGAGATGCTGTCCGATCCAGAAAAGCGTGGCGCTTACGATCGCTACGGCCATGCCGGCATCGATCCCAATATGGGTGGCGGCGCAGGCGCGGGCGGCTTTGCCGACGCGTTCGGCGATATTTTCGGTGATATTTTCGGTGGTGGCGGCGCGGGCGGGCGTAGCCGTGGCGCAGGTCCGCAAGTCTATCGCGGCGCCGATTTGCGCTACAACCTGGAAATCACCCTGGAGCAGGCGGCACACGGCTTCGATACCACGATCCGCGTGCCCTCCTGGGATCAGTGCGAAGTATGCGACGGCAGCGGCGCCAAAGCCGGCAGCGCGCCGATTACGTGCCCGACTTGCGCCGGTCATGGGCAAGTTCGGATGCAGCAAGGGTTTTTCAGCATTCAGCAAACGTGTCCGAAATGTCACGGCAGCGGCAAGATCATTCCCGATCCTTGCACTGCATGCGGCGGCGCCGGGCGCGTCAAACGCAACAAGACGCTGGAAGTTAAAATTCCGGCCGGTATCGACGACGGCATGCGGATTCGTTCCTCGGGCAATGGCGAGCCCGGCATGAACGGCGGTCCGACCGGCGATCTGTATGTCGAAATTCACATCAAGCAGCATGAAGTATTCCAGCGCGATGGCGACGATCTGCATTATGAAATGCCGATCTCGTTTGCGCGGGCGGCACTGGGTGGTGAAATCGAAGCGCCGACATTGAACGGCAAGGCCTCGTTTTCGATTCCCGAAGGCACCCAGACGGGCAAGACTTTCCGTCTGCGCGGCAAAGGCATCAAGGGTGTGCGCTCCAGCATAACCGGCGATCTGTTCTGCCATGTCGTCGTTGAAACGCCGGTCAAGTTGACCGACCGTCAGAAGGAATTATTGCGCGAGCTGGAAACCCTGACGAGTGAAGGCGGCGCCCGGCATAGTCCGCAAACCAAAACATGGAAAGACAAGGTCAAGGAATTTTTCGAATAACTCCGGTATAGTGTCTGCTATAAAAATGCTGATCTCCGACGAAGAGATCGGCATTTTTTTAAAGTATCCGACGGTTTCGATACCGCGTTCAATTCTCACAGCGGATAAATATGACTGAAAAAAAGCTAGATTCAACGCAACAAATGCTGCTGCAAAGCAATAAAGACTGGGCTCGTGGCATTACAGAAAGAGATCCCAGTTTTTTCAAAACACTGGCAGCGCAACAATCGCCTGAATATTTCTGGATCGGTTGTTCCGACAATCGCGTGCCGGCCAACGATTTGCTGGGATTGCTGCCCGGCGAATTATTCGTCCACCGCAATATCGCCAACATCGTCGTGCATACCGATTTGAATTGCCTGTCGGTGCTGCAGTTTGCGGTGGACGTGCTGAAGGTCAAGCACGTCATCGTCTGCGGTCACTACGGCTGTTCGGGCGTGCACGCGGCGCTGACCCGGCGTCGCGTCGGCTTGGCGGACAACTGGCTGCAGCACGTACAAGACGTGCACGAGAAGCATGCACACTGTTTTCATGAGTCCATGACCGAACGCACGCGTCACGACCGCTTATGCGAATTGAACGTGCTGGAGCAGGTCGATAATATTTGCCGCACCACCATCGTGCGCGACGCCTGGGAGCGCGGGCAAGCGCTGACGATTCATAGCTTGATCTACGGGGTAGGGGACGGCCTGTTGCGCGCCTTGACTTCTTCGATCGAAAATACCGAAGAGTGCGAGCGTTACATCCAGGCTAGTCTGGCGGAATACGCTGATTTGCCATAAATCGTAGAAGGAAATTCTGGGCTGGCGGGCGGCCCTTCCTTCGGTGCGCTTCTCTACGCAGGCCTGTCTTTCCGATTGGCCTGCGTAGCGAATATCAGAAGCAATGTTCTTGCGCAGGAAAACTTCCGTCCTTCACCGCCGCAACATAGGCGCGCAAAGCAGAGCCGATGCTGTCGGCGCCTTCCATGAAATCCCGTACAAAACGCGCCTTGCGTCCAGGGAACGTTCCCAGCATATCGTGCATGACCAGCACCTGGCCGTCGCAATCGACGCCGGCGCCGATGCCGATAGTCGGCATATGCAGCGCCTCTGATACCTCCTTGCCAAGCCCGGCGGGAATCGCT
>DATMOE010000278.1:0-3187 GCA_035568435.1 Herbaspirillum sp.
CGTGAGCGCCGCATGCTTGCCGCTTTCAATTTGGAATGAGGCGAGTATGAGGAAAGGTTCGGCATTTTGGTCGGCGCATATGGCAGCGATCAAACGGGAAGGCATTTCAACGAGTGCGTATGCGAAGCGGCATGGCATTGCGCTCAAGAGCTTGTATTATTGGCAGCGCAAAGCGCGGCAGGCGGCAGCGCCGGCGAAGGCTCGTCAGTCCAAAACATTCGTTGCATTGCGCGTGGCGGAAACTGTGGCAGTACCTGCGCCGATAGGCTGCGTGTTGATACTGGCGTGCGGCATGCGCCTGGAAATGGCGGCTCTACCTGCACCGGCTTGGTTGGACGCCCTCCATCGCGCCGCACAGGGAGCGCGCTAGTGCATCCCGGCTGTCACATCGATCAGGTGTATCTGTGCCGCGAGCCAATCGACTTCCGCAAGTCGATCGGTGGCTTGAGCGTTCTGGTCGAACAAGAACTGGAATTAGATCCGTTTGGCAGTGCGCTCTACGTTTTTATCAATCGGCATCGCAATAAAATCAAAGTGCTATATTGGCATCGCAATGGATTTTGCCTATGGCTCAAGCGTCTCGAAGCGGAGAAATTCGCCTGGCCGGGCAATGTCGAAGGCGCGCTGCAAACGATCAGTTTGCAGCAATTCGAATGGCTGCTGGAGGGCTTTGATCTGTGGCGAAATCAACCTCATAAAACATTGCATTTCGCTTCTGTTTCATAGGGGAATTTGGTAAAATGCGGCATGCCTTTTGCTGCGCCAAATCCCCTTCATTCATCGCCGGAAATCGAGCTCTCCGAGTTCGCATTGCCGGCCATTCTTCCCGACGATATCACGGCACTCAAAGCGATGCTGCTCGCGCAGCAGACCTCCCATGTGCATGCCATCAAAGCGGCTGTCGCCATTGCCGTCGAAGCGGCTGTCGCCGCCGCCAAACTGGAGGCGCAGGCCACTATCGCCCGCATGATCGAGCAACTGGTACTGGCGCGTCATCGGCAATTCGGCGTCAGTTCCGAGCAGCTGTCCGGTCAGGCGCGTCTGTTCGATGAGCCCGAAGTGCTGGCGCAGACAAGCACCGAGGCCGACGACACGGCGCTGATTCCGAGCGAGACCGCACCCGCCGACCAAGGCAATGATTCATCCGGGAAGAAGCCAGGTCGTGGCAAGCGCAGTCCTCTGCCAGACGAACTCCAACGCGTCGATGTGCTGCACGACGTGCCCGCAGATCAGCGGACGTGCCCCTGTGGCACACCGATGATCGAAATCGGCGAAGACGTCAGCGAACAGCTCGACATCGTGCCGATGCAAATTCGGGTGCTGCGCCACATCCGCAAGCGTTATGGCTGCCCCGGCAGCGTCCACGCCCCGGTCACGGCGCCGTTGCCGCCGCAACCACTCCCCAAGAGCAATGCCAGCGCTGCTTTCCTGGCGATGCTGCTGACCGTCAAATTTGTGGATGGATTGCCGCTGACGCGTTTCGGCAAGGTGCTCGGCCGTGCCGGCATACCGGTGCCGGATCAAACCCTGGCGCGCTGGGTGATCGGCGCCAGCCGCCTGCTGCAACCTCTGCTCAATCTGATGCGCGATCTGCTGCTCGACGGCGCCTTTATCCACATCGATGAAACCGTGGTGCAGGTGCTCAAGGAACCGGATAAAAGTCCGACCTCGCAAAGCTATATGTGGGTGCAAGCCGGCGGGCCGCCGGACCGGCCCATCGTCATTTATGACTACGATCCGAGTCGCAGCGGCGCTGTGCCCGTGCGCTTGCTACATGACTATCGCGGCTATCTGATGACCGACGGCTATGATGCCTATAACAAACTGGCGCGCACCGATGGCATCAGCCGGCTGGCGTGCTGGGCACATGTGCGCAGGCGCTTTGTGGAAGCCGTCAAGGTGCAGCCAAAAGGCAAGCGTGGCCACGCCGATACGGCCGTGGCCATGATCGGCAAGCTGTATCAAATCGAACGCGATTGCCGGGAGGCGACTGATGAGGTGCGCTTGGCTGCGCGCCAGCAGCGTAGCGTGTCGGCGCTGGAAGCGCTGCGCGTATGGATGGAACAGACCATGCCCACCGTGACGCCGTCCGGCGCATTGGGCCGGGCGCTGAAGTACATGCATAAATACTGGAGCATGCTCATCCGCTATACCGAGCGCGGCGACCTCCCCATCGATAATAACCGTGTCGAGAATGCGATCCGGCCGTTCGTTGTAGGAAGAAAGGGATGGCTGTTCAGTGCCACGATGGCCGGCGCGCATTCCAGCGCCGTCATTTACTCGTTGGTCGAAACCGCCAAGGCGAATGGCGTCGATCCTTACCTTTGGCTGCTGCGCGTCTTGACCGACCTGCCGGCGGCCAAGACGGTGGAAGAGATCGATGCGCTGCTGCCATGGAATGTGCAATTCGCAGCGATGGTTCAACCGACTGCCGCGCTTTGCACGGAATCGCCGGCGACCGCCTGATGAGCCGGATATCGGTTCAGGCGCTGGCGCGGGCAATTCAGAAAGTCCGGGCCATGAACCTGGGCCAGAAAGAACAACTCGCCGACGCCATCTACCTGGCGCAGCCGAACCTGCTGGCTACCGTTCTGGTGCAAAAGCAGTTGGGCGTGTCGCTGGAAAAAATGGAATTCCTGATCGACATCTTGCTCGTCTGTTTCCAGGCGATGAAAGAGTCCGGCATCGCCTGGCCGCTGATTACGGAAGACGAACAAGACAAGCAGATGACGCGTTACATCGCCGCAGTCAAATTCGGCGAAGACCTGAGTGCGCCGCTTCGGGACCTCGCCTTCAAACAATACATTGAAAGTCATCCGGAGCAGCAGTTGCTTGCCTTTGTAACCGGCGAAATCAACGACTGGCTCAGCCGCATCCCTCCGGAGAGCAACGACAAATACATCATGCTGGCCGCCACCAACTTCGTCAACTGTATTGCCTTTGTTCCCTTGCCGGCACCCTTGCCGACGCGACAGTCAAAACAAAAATAATTCCTACGTCAATTTGCGGGCCCGCGCAAGACTTGGGGTTAATGGATTGCTTACGTATTTCGCCCAAAGAAAGTCGCGATATTCGTCCATGGCTGCTTTTGGCATGGGCATGGTTCCCGATCATGTCGCATTGCTCATATGCCAAAAACAAACACAGAATTTTGGCAAACGAAAATTGCGCGCAATCAAGCGCGGGA
>DATMOE010000279.1:0-4325 GCA_035568435.1 Herbaspirillum sp.
CTTGATCTGCGTTGCCTGGAAAGTGCAGATGAAGCGCCGTTCATTGCACAACTCTCCCTGTTATCGGCATGATCGTCGGCACCGCAGGGCATATCGACCACGGCAAGACCACCTTGACACGCGCATTGACGGGTGTGGATACCGATCGTCTGAAAGAGGAAAAAGAGCGCGGCATTTCCATCGAGCTTGGCTACGCTTACATGCCTTTAGCCGATGGCGAAATACTCGGCCTGATTGACGTTCCCGGCCACGAGAAACTGATCCACACCATGGCCGCCGGCGCCAGCGGTATTGATTTTGCGCTGCTGGTCATTGCCGCCGACGACGGCATCATGCCGCAAACACGCGAGCATCTGGCCATTCTCACGCTGATGGGTATCGACCGCGGCGCGGTGGCGCTGACCAAGATCGATCGGGTCGATGCCGAACGCATCGCCGCCGTCGAAGCCGAAATTGTCGCGCTGCTGGCAGCCACGCCCTATGCCGGCGCACCGATTTTTCGCACGCAGGCAGCCGCCGTGGACGATCCAGGCGTGGCCGCGCTGCGTACTTATCTGGTGCACGCGGCGCAGACCATGCCCACCCGTGACGATCCGCGGCTGTTCCGGCTGGCCATCGATCGTGTCTTTACGCTCACCGGACAAGGCACCATCGTTGCCGGCACCGCGCTGGCAGGGCGCGTGACAGTCGGCGATACCTTGTTATTGGCGCCGGCTGGCGAAGCGGTGCGGGTACGCAGCATTCATGCACAAAATCGCGCCGCCGATACCGGTTATGCCGGTCAACGGCTGGCCTTGAACCTGGCCGGCATTAGCCGCGAGCAGATCAATCGCGGCGACTGGATTTTGTCGCCACCGCTGGCCGAATGTTCGGAGCGCATCGACGTTGAATTGCAGCTACTGGCCGATGCCGGCCTGACGCTCAAATCGTGGTCGCCGGTACATATTCATCTTGGCGCCACCCATCGCACCGCGCATGTGGTTTTGCTGGATAGCGATGCGGATGTTATGCCGCCGGGAAGCCGGAGCAGGGTACAACTGGCCTTCGACACGCCGCTGCATGCGGTGCCGGGCGACCGCTTTGTGGTGCGTAACGCGCAAGCCTCGCGCACGATTGGCGGCGGTTTCGTCCTCGATCCGTTCGGCCCTGCACGCAAGCGGCGTAGCGCTGCGCGGCATGCCTGGCTGGATGCGTTGGCGGCATTTATCGCCTCCGGCGACACCGCTGCGCTGCTGGATTGTTGCCCGCTCGGTTTGCGCCGCTCGACCTTGATCCGTTTGTCCCAGTTGCCGGCAGAGCGGCTGGTGTTGGCGCACGATACCTGCATGATTGCGCTGCGCGACGACGACGCCTTGCTCATTTCAAAAGCGGCATCGGATACGCTGGCCGCGCGCATCGTCGCCGCATTGCGGGATTTTCACGCCAGTACGCCGGATGAAATCGGACCGCAGATCGGGCGCTTAAAGCGCATCGTCGATCCTGATCTGGATGACGCACTCTGGCGTGCGCTGATCGCATCTTTGCGTGAGGCGGGGGCGCTGCTGCAGCAAGGCGCATGGCTGCATTTGCCCGAACATACCGTTGAACTGCGCGCCGATGAACAGGCGCTGGCGGCCAAATTGCTGGGGTCGCTGGAAGCGGCAGGATCCGATCCGCCGTGGGTACGTGACTTGGCGCGCGAGCATGGCGCGAACGAAACCGAAGTCCGCGATTTGTTGCGCAAGTTAGCCAAACGCGGACAACTCAGCCAAATCGTCAAGGATCTTTTTTATCATCCCGCATGCATCGTGGCGCTGGCGCAATTGATTGCGACGCTGGCTGCTGTCGGCGCTGAAGAAAATGCGGCAGTCCAGACGACCCGCCCGGTGAGCGCGGCGGCCTTTCGCGACGCCACCGGATTGGGACGCAAGCGAGCGATACAGTTGTTGGAATTCTTTGATCGCGTCGGCTATACTCGCCGCATCGCAAACGCCCACGTGGTAAGGACCGACAGCCCGTGGGCAAGCTGATTTATGTCGTTGTAGTTTTACAGTCTTAGGAAGGCACACGCATCCGGTGGTGCGGCCGGGCTTCAAACCCGGTAGGGGGCGTCAGCCGCTCCCTCGTAAGTTCGACTCTTGCTGCCTTCCGCCATTCCCTGATCCCCTCCCATGTTCACCGTCGTTTCGGCTATCGAGATGCGCGATCGACTATTTTCGATCGAACCAGCGCCAGTAAGTAAACAGTAAGAGCTTATCGCCGAGGATGTCGGACAGTATTTGAATAACATCCCTCATCACCTTTCGGAGTCGATATGCATTATTTCAAGCTTTCCTTGCGGCTAGCTGCCGCAACATTGATCGGCACGGGCATGTTCGCCCTGACCGGTCTCGCGCATGCCCAAGTCCAGGCTCCCACGGTGGAAGAGCCGCATCCGGTGGATCAAGCGCAATGGGGTCTGGGGCTGGGCGTCGGTATGGAACGCAGCCCGTATCGGGGTATCACCAGGCGTTATTCGGCGCTGCCGCTGGTCATGTATGAAAGCAGTTCTATCCATTTCTTTGGCAATACCCTCGATTACAAATTACCTTCCTATGGCGATGCTTTCACGTTCACCTTACGGGCGAAGTACGATTTCAATGGCGGTTATAAAGCCAGCCAGTCCGCCAATTTGCAAGGCATGGAAGATCGCAAGGGAGCCTTGTGGGGCGGCGCTACCGCCACCTGGGACAACCGGTTCGCCAAACTTACGCTGGAATGGCTGACCGCCGGCAGCACCAAGGGCACCACCCTCAAATTGAGTGCGGAACATTCATTTGTCGTGAACAGCAGGTTTAAATTGATTCCGCATATCAGCTCGACCTGGATGAACAGCAACTATGTCGATTATTATTACGGCGTAAAGGCCAATGAAGTCACCGCCGATCGGCCGGCTTATACCGGGCAGTCGACCAGCAATATCGAGGGCGGACTGCGCGCCGAATACGCGTTGACGCCGAAGCAGTTGATTCTGCTGGACGTGAACGACCTGCATCGCGGTTCCGGCATCAAGAACAGCCCCTTGGTCGACAAGTCGTCGTCCGCGGGCTTTCGCCTGGGTTATTTGTATAGATTCTGATGATGGGTCAACGATGAACCGAATCGGCTTGCTGGAAGACCACGAGCGCATGGCGTTGATGATCCGGCAGGCCTTGGCCGGAGCGGGAATCGAGGTCGATATTTATGGCCGCATCGACCATGCGGCCGATGGCTTCATGCGCGTTCCCTACACGGCGCTCATCATCGATCGCGGCTTGCCGGACGGCGACGGCCTCGATCTGCTGCGTACCTTACGGGCCAAAGGCGTGGTGGCGCCATGCCTGATGCTCACCGCGCTCGATGCCCTGCATGATCGCGTAACGGGGCTGGAGGCGGGCGCCGACGATTATCTGCCCAAGCCGTTTTCCATGGAAGAACTGGTGGCCAGGATGCGCGCCCTGATACGGCGTCCGCCGCAATTGCAAAGCCTGATACCTGAATATCTCGACTTGCAGATCATCCCGGAGACCAACTGCATGCAATCGGGTACAGACTCGGTATCGCTGGCGCCATCGGAATTACAGCTAATGCTGAGTCTGGTGCGCGCCGCTGGCCGCCCGGTGCGCCGCACCGCACTTGAAATGGCGGCCTGGGGATTAAGCGACGCGGTGACGCCGAACGCATTGGATGTGGCGCTGCATCGTCTGCGACGCAAAATGCTTGCCATCGATACCTGCATCGAAATTGCGAATGTCAGGGGGTATGGTTTCGCGCTGCAAAAGATAGATCATGCAGCGTAGCTTATCGTCCAAATTAATCCTTTCCGCCGCAGCCACGCTGGTGATCATCAGCGCTTTGGCATTTGCCGCGCTGGCGGCAGTATTTCACTGGAGTCCGCAGACCTTTCTCCGGCATGAGCTGCACGATGACATGGCGCACATTATCGAGGGCTTGCGTTTCGACCCGGACGGAAAATTTTCGGGCGTTGTCGTCATGCCGCGGACCAAAATCGCCTACGATGCATTGCGCTCGGACGACATCTACCGGATTCTGGATAGTCAGGGGATTGTGCTGGCGTCTTCCGATGGCGTGAAAATACCTTTTGCGCCGCAAAATGCGCGCTTTGCGCTGCCTGTTGCGCCCGAGACGAATTTCGTGCTGATCCATGCAGGCGTCACTTTGCACGTATTGACCAAGATCGTCATGCATGGTCAACAGAAATACTATGTACAGATCGGGCGCAGCGAACGATTGCAACAAGCGCTGTTAGGCAGTAATAGCACCAGTTTCGGCGCTGCCGCGACGCTCACGGTGCTCATTGCAATGCT
>DATMOE010000280.1:0-3502 GCA_035568435.1 Herbaspirillum sp.
CGCCGGTGGAAACAGTCAGTTTTCTGATGCGCCAGGGTGCGCAATCCGAGGGCGTCCATCTGAACCTGTATCATACCGACGATTTACGCGGCAGCATTAAAGTGCTGCCCGGCAAACGCCCCGAGCGCGTCAATGCAGAAATGCTGCGCCGCCTCATAGAAGAAGAGCAATCCTTATGAATCGCAAAGCTATCTTATTTATCTTGATCGCCGTGTTTGCCGGCGCCATCGGCGTCTATGCCGGCATGCAGCACCTCAAACCGCAAACGCCACAAACCAAGGCGCTGGCGCAATTGCTGACGCAAACCCTGCCGGACCCGGCCGGTCAGCCACAGCCATTATCAAAATGGCAAGGCAAGCCGCTACTGATTAATTTCTGGGCCAGTTGGTGCGGCCCTTGCGTGGAAGAAATGCCGGCACTGGAAGCGCTGCATAAAGAAATGCCGGCGCTCCAGATTATCGGTATCGGCGTCGACTCCGCACCCAAAATAACCGAATTCGCCGCTAAACTGCACATCGATTACCCGCTGTATGTTGCCGGCAGCAATGCCATCAGCGTCATGCGCGATCTGGGTAATACCGTCGGCGGACTGCCGTTTACACTGTTGATCGGCGCAGACGGCACGATTCAACAGACGTATATCGGCGCGCTCGATTTTGATAAGCTGCATAAAGATATTGCATCGGGCAGCACCCCGAAGCTCGCCTCGCAGAATTAACACTAACAAAGTTTTTCTTGCCAACCCTCGCCATTTAACGGCAAAATGCGGCCATCATCGTCAAACGTACATAGACTTCATGGCAAAATCTCTGCTCCTACTGAATGGCCCCAACCTGAATTTATTGGGAACGCGTCAGCCGGAAGTGTACGGAACAACAACATTAGCCGATATCGAAAGACGGGCAGCGCAGCAGGCTGCAGCTGCCGGCGCCCACCTGGTTGCGTTTCAAAGTAATCATGAAGGGGCATTGATCGATCGAATCCATCAAGCGCGCACCGAAGGCATCGATGCCATTGTCATCAATCCAGGCGCTCTGACGCATACCAGCGTCGCGCTGCGGGATGCCTTGGCGGGCGTGGCGATTGCCTTCATTGAAGTACATATTTCCAATATTCATCACCGCGAAACGTTCCGGCATTTTTCTTATTTGTCGGGCATCGCACAAGGCGTCATCGCCGGCCTGGGCGCCGAAGGTTACCGCCTGGCTATCGATTACGCACTCACACAAATGTAGTCCACCCTGACTGCAAGACGTCTTACAAACGTCCCCTGCATAAACCCAATCAGGTTGTGCGCCTGCTGTCGGCATTGCACTGATCGGCTGTCTTTACAAAATATTACCTCTAGGGAATTAAAATGGATTTACGCAAACTTAAAACGCTGATTGACCTAGTCGCCGAGTCCGATATCGAAGAATTGGAAGTGACAGAAGGCGAAAGCAAAGTTCGTATCGTCAAATCATCTGCGCAAGCGCAGAACCAGGTCGTGATGATGCAGCCGCAAGGCATCCCGCAATACAGCGCCCCCGCACCAGCGCCGCAGGCAGTCGCCGCGCCGGTTGCCACTGCAGTTGCCGCCGTCCCGGTTGAACCGGAAGGCTATGTCGTCAAATCTCCCATGGTCGGCACCTTCTATCGCTCGGCGGCGCCGGGCTCCCCGCCGTTTGTTGAAATCGGCAGCGAAGTCAAGGAAGGCGCCACTTTGTGCATTATCGAGGCCATGAAATTACTGAATGAAATCGACACCGACAAGGGTGGCGTGGTCAAGCAGATCCTGATTGAGAACGGTCAACCGGTTGAATTCGGCCAACCATTGTTTATTCTCGGTTAAGCAGATCCGATCCCGGCCCGGCGTCCGATTGCGTCCGATCATCCCCCGATGACCATTCGGACCATTCGGACCACTCTTTCATCTCCGCTTATTCACTGCCCGACTTCTAGCGATTCCTCCTATGTTTGAAAAAATACTCATCGCCAACCGCGGCGAAATTGCTCTTCGAATCCAACGCGCCTGCCGCGAAATGGGTATCAAGACTGTTGTTGTGCATTCCGAGGCTGACCGCGAAGCCAAATACGTCAAGCTGGCCGATGAATCGGTTTGCATCGGACCGGCCGCCTCCACCCTCAGCTATTTGAACATGCCGGCCATCATCAGCGCCGCCGAAGTGACCGACGCCCAGGCGATTCATCCGGGTTACGGCTTTTTGTCGGAAAACGCCGATTTCGCCGAACGCGTCGAAGAATCCGGTTTTGTCTTTATCGGTCCGCGGGCGGAAAATATTCGCATGATGGGCGATAAGGTATCGGCCAAACAAGCGATGATCAAGGCCGGCGTGCCTTGCGTGCCCGGTTCCGAAGGCGCGTTGCCGGAAGATCCGAAAGAAATCGTCAGAATCGCGCGCGCGGTCGGTTATCCGGTCATCATCAAAGCCGCCGGCGGCGGCGGCGGACGCGGTATGCGCGTGGTGCATACCGAAGCCGCGCTGGTCAATGCCGTGAGCATGACCAAGACCGAAGCCGGCGCCGCATTCGGCAATCCAGAAGTGTATATGGAGAAATACCTGGAAAATCCGCGTCACGTGGAAATCCAGATTCTGGCCGACGAATACAAGAGCGCGATCTGGCTGGGCGAACGCGATTGCTCCATGCAGCGCCGTCACCAAAAAGTGATCGAAGAAGCGCCGGCGGTCGGCATCCCGCGCAAGATCATCGAAAAAATCGGTGAACGCTGCGCTGAAGCCTGCCGCAAAATGGACTATCGCGGCGCCGGCACCTTTGAATTCCTGTACGAAAACGGTGAATTCTATTTCATCGAAATGAATACCCGCGTGCAGGTCGAGCATCCCGTCACCGAGATGATTACAGGCGTCGATATCGTGCAAGAGCAGATCCGCATCGCTGCCGGCGAAAAGCTGCGCTACAGGCAGCGCGACATCGAGCTGAAGGGGCATGCCATCGAGTGCCGCATCAACGCCGAAGATCCGTTCAAGTTTACCCCTTCGCCTGGCCGCATTCTGACGTGGCACGCACCCGGCGGCCCCGGCATCCGCGTCGATTCGCATGCCTACGCCGGTTATTATGTGCCGCCGAATTACGATTCGATGGTCGGCAAAGTGATTGCTTACGGCGCCACGCGCGAACAGGCGATCCGCCGCATGCAGATCGCGCTGTCGGAAATGGTGGTCGAGGGCATTCAAACCAACATTCCGCTGCATCGCGAGCTGATGGTGGATGCGCGCTTCATCGAAGGCGGCACCAATATTCACTATCTGGAACAAAAGCTGGCGGAACGGCCCGATCCGCTGAAAGAGCCAAAAAACCTGGCTAAAAATTAAGGCAAGTCATGAGCTGGACCGAAATCGTCGTAGAAGTAGCGCGAAATCAGGCGGAAAGCTTGTCCGATGCGCTCATGGAGGCCGGTGCTTTGTCGGTCTCGGTCGAAGATGCCGATCTGGGCACTGCCGCCGAACAACCCCTGTTCGGCGAGCCCGGCATGACGCCG
>DATMOE010000281.1:0-8395 GCA_035568435.1 Herbaspirillum sp.
GGCCGATGCCGATGCGCTGGCGCAGCAGAATTTCGTCGATAGCGTCACACCCAGCATTTCCAGCGGCGCCGCCGTGCGCTACGGCAATATCTCGGTCAACGCCACCATCAATGGCGTCGGCGATCAATACTTCCGCGTGCGCGGTCTGCATCTGGCCGAAGGCGCCGGCTTCGACCGCGACGGCGTGCGCCATCGCAGCCAGGATGCCGTGATCGACGCCAATACCCGCAAAAAATTATTCGCCAACGATGACAATCCGATCGGCCAGGTGATTCTGCTGGGCACGGTGCCGGTGCGCGTCATCGGCGTGACGGAGAAAAAGGAAAACGGTTTCGGCAGCAACGATGCGCTCAACATCTGGGTGCCGTATACCACGGCGATGAGCCGCATGCTGGGGCATTCCTCTCTACGCAGCATCACCGTACGCATCAGCGATAAAGTCTCCACTGCCGCAGCCGAACAAGGCATCGTCAAGCTGATGACCCTGCGCCACAAAGCGACCGATTTTTTTGTTTTCAATACCGACAGCATCCGCCAGGCCATCGAAAAAACCACTGCCACCATGACCTTGCTGGTCTCGATGATTGCCGTCATTTCGCTGGTGGTCGGCGGCATCGGCGTGATGAACATCATGCTGGTTTCCGTGACGGAGCGTACGCGTGAAATCGGCGTGCGCATGGCCGTCGGCGCGCGTCAGGGCGACATCATGAAACAATTTCTGATCGAAGCGGTGCTGGTTTGTTTATCCGGCGGCATCCTCGGCGTGGCGCTGGCGCTGTTGATCGGCGTGGCGTTTGCGCAATCCGGCAGCAATTTCCAGATGATCTATTCAAGCGCATCGATAGGGACGGCCTTTGCCTGCTCCACCCTGATCGGCGTGATCTTCGGCTTCCTGCCGGCGCGCAATGCGGCCCGGCTCGATCCGGTCGATGCTTTAGCGAGAGAATAATGGGATCAATCAGGCCTTCAAAATTCAAAGCTGCGCTGTTGACGGCGACGACCATGTTAAGCGCATGCGGCGCAATGCAGACGCCCTACCACGCACCGGCGGCCGCCATACCGGCGCAGTTCACGCATGCCGATGCAAGCACAGCATCAGCGGCCAATCGCATCGATCGCTTGTGGTGGCAACGCTTCGGCGATCCGCAACTCGATCATCTGATCGAGCAGGCATTACGCCGCAATAACGACCTGGCCGCCGCCACCATCAAAGTACGCCGCGCACAATTAAGCGCCGGCATCGCGGCCGGCAATTTACTACCGGCATTGAGCGCCGGCACAGGTACGGAATACAGCCGCAATCTGCGCGGCGATCGCAGCAGCGATCGCAATTATTCCGCTAACGCGGCAGTCAGTTACGAACTCGATTTATGGGGCCGGCTCGGCAGCCTGAACGATGCCGCGCAATGGGAAGCGCTGGCCACCGAAGAAGACCGCGAAAGCACCGCGCTGACACTGATCGGCACCACCGCCGCCCTATATTGGCAAGCCGCTTATCTGAACCAGCGCATTGCGCTAGGCGAGCAAAGTATTGCCTATGCGGAGAAGACGCTGGCGCTGGTGCAAGTGCAATACGGGGCCGGCGCGGTGTCTTTGCTGGAATTGATGGAAGCGCAGCAAAACGTGGCAGCGCAACGCGCCGGCCAGACCCAGCTACGTCAGCAGCAGGTGGAGAACGATAATGCGCTGGCGATCCTGTTCGATGGGCCGCCGGAAAGCATGCAAACAAGCCTGCCGGCCATGCCGCAGCGCTTGCCCGATTACGCGCTCCCCATGCCGGTCGCCGGCGTGCCGGCCGCGGTGCTGGCGCGACGCCCCGACCTGCGCGCTGCCGAACGGCGTTTGCGCGCAACCTTGGCCAATGCCGATGCTGTGCGCGCCAGCTATTACCCGCAATTCACCTTGACCAGCGCGATCAATGGCGGCAGCGACAGCCTGCACGATGTTTTACAAAATCCGATCGCCAGTCTCGGGCTCGGCCTGGTGCTGCCGTTTCTGCAATGGCAGCAGATGCAGCGCAATAACAAGATCGCGCAGGCCGACTATGCAGTGGCCGTGGTCAATTTCCGGCAAGCGCTGTACAGCGCATTGCGCGACGTCGAAAATGCGCTATCGGCACGCGAACAATATGCGCAACAGGCGCACCAGTTGCAACAAAATTTGGTGGCCGCGCTGCAGGCTGAAAGGCTGTATGAAATCCGCTATCGCGCCGGTTCGGTGGCGTTACGGATATTCCTGGATGCGCAGGAAAGGCGGCGCAATGCAGAGATCGCAGCGACTGACAACCGGATCAATGCATTGAATAATCAGATGCGCTTGTATCAGGTATTGGGGGGCGATGATGCGCCTGCGGGGATCCTTTAATTTTTACCTCGGAGGTGACCCTTCGACAAGCTCAGGGCGAACGGTTTTTCTTTAGATTTTCTTAAAACCCCGTTCGCCCTGAGCCTGTCGAAGGGTCACCACTACAGGCAAAATTTAAAGAATTTAAAAACTACTTCAGGTAATTCAGCAAACTCAAACTAGTAACAGTCGAAAACGTTTTTTGCGCCGCTTGCAACAGCGTTTGCTGCTGCGCCAATTGGCTGATCGTTTTGGTCATGTCAGCCGACATCCCCGTTCCCATCAACGTAGAGATTTGACTCGTATATTGAATATCCTGGGCGTTGCCGACTGTATCCAGCGTGCTCAGCGCAGCGACGCTCGAGCCGACACTGCTCTGCACCGCGAGGACGTTACTCATCGCCGCGTCCATCTGCGAGCCGGCGGTGGCCAAGGCCTGATTCAATGCGCCGGTACTGCCCGGCGTGAAGTTGGTGCGGCTGTAATTCGTATCGTTTGCTTGCTGTGCCCTGGTCGCCGCGTCGGTTGCAGCAGCGGTCTGCGCGGGTGTCGCTGCTGCCGTCGCGGCAGCAATCTGGGCCGCAGTCGGGGTCGGCAAACCGGTAATGGCGACACCGAAGGCCGTGTTGTAGACAACTTGCGATGCGGCCGCTTCGGTGGCGTTGGCGGTTGCCGTCACCGGCGTTTGCAATGCCGTGATCAAATTGTTGAGCGTATTGAACATATCCGCGCCGCCACCCTGGAACAGCGCCTGGCCCGAGACGCTGACCGGCATCGTTTGGCCGGTATCGACTTGCAGCGTCTGCACGCCCTGGTCGCCGTGATAGGTCACTGCACCCGTCGTCGGGTCTTGGGTAAAAGGCTGGGTTGTGCTTTTGTAGCCGGCGTAAATGTAATTGCCAAGGCCATCGGTGGAATTGGCATAGCCGAGCAATGTCGTCATATCGCTTTTCAAAGTGTTGGCGACATTTTGGCGATCCTGATTGCTGTAAGTGGCATTGCCGGCGGTGATAACCTGCGATTTAATGTCCGTAATCGTCGTGACGATGTTGCTGATCGTGGATTCATTCGATGTCAAAAGCGAGTTGGCATTCGCGCGGTTGGTGGCGAATTGCGTGTTCACCGATTGCGCCTGCGTCAGATCCAGCGCGCGCGCCGCGGCGACCGGATCGTCCGCCGGCGTGAGCACCGTGCCCTGGGTGACTTGTTGCTGCAGCTTGGCCACCGAGCTCTGCAAATTGAGCATCGCATCCGTGCTGCCACCATAAACCATGTTATCTGTAACTCTCATTTTGGCCGCCCTAGTTCAAAGCAAATAAAACGGTAAACATTGTGCTGGCCGCCTGAATAACCTTGGCGCCGGCCTGATAAGCCGTTTGATAACGAATCATATTGGCCAGCTCCTGATCCGAGTTGACGCCGGTTTCCGATTGCAGGGCCGTGGTCACCGAAGTCAGTTGCGATTGGGACGCCGAGCCCAAAGTCTGCACTTCGCTGGTCTTGTTGCCCACCGCACTGACCAGCGTCGAATAGGCGCCCTGGAGCGTGGTCTGGCCGATGGCATTGCTGGTCTGCAAAGCCGCCATCAACTGCATATTGCGACTATCCTGGGTGGCGTTGGTGGTGGGCGAGACGGTAAAGGAATCGCCCGATCCAGGCGCGCCGGCGAGCACAAAGCTGACGCCCTGGTAGGTCACCGTGGCGCCCGGCGTATAGTTGATCGGCGAGCCGGCAACGGCAACGCCGTTAATCTTCACACCGGCGGCAATCGCCGTGCCAGTGCCATCGGTCAGCGTGAAAGTGGTAGGCAGCGCGGGCGCCACGGTGGTGCCGAACGTTGCCGTCAGCGGCAGCGTGGGCGGCGCAGTCAGGAAAGTTTTGTCGACCGTGCCGGGGCTGATGGTGCCGGTACCTGTATTGCCCGACATGGTAAAGGAATCGCCCGGTGCAGGCGCGCCGCCGAGCACAAAGCTGGCGCCCTGGTAGGTCACGGTAGCGCCGGCGGTATAGGTGATTGGCGAGCCGGAAACGGCAACGCCGTTAATCGTCACACCGGCGCTAATCGGCGTACCAGCGCCATTGGTCAGCGTAAAGCTGGTTGAGGGGGTTCCGAAAGTTGCCGTCAGCGGCAGCGTGGTGGCCGGCGCGTTCAGCGGGCCGGCTTTGATGGTGCCGGTGCCGGTATTGGCGGTGGCCGCCGCAGTGGTGGTGGTCGCCGCAGTGGTGATCGGCGCGGCCGCGGCAATCGCGCTGGTGCCGGCCAATGCCACCGAAAAGGTCGCCGCAGCGTTGGCGGTCGGCTGGATGAGGAAGCTGTCGCCCGCGGCCATGGTCGGCGCCGAGAAGGTGACGCCGTCGATTTGCGGCGGCGGGCTCGGATAAGCGGTCGGCGGTCCTGGAATCGTGGTGGCGGTGCCGTCGGATAAACGCGTTATCGTGTAATTGGTACCGTTGTAGCTCATCTGATAATCGCTGGTGGTCAGCTGGCTGGCATTGGTCACCGTGGCGGTCACCGTGGCGGTGGCCGAATTGCCTATTTGGCCGATCACCGTCGGTGGCGATACGGTGAAAAAATTACCGCCCGGATTACCGTTCTGATCCAGGCCCAATTGATTCTGCGCGTTCATGTTGCTGGCCAGGACGGTGGCGATTTGCCCCAACTGGTTCTGCGCCGGCTGCAGTGACTGGGTGCGGTAATCGAGCAAACCGCCCAAGGTGCCGCCGGTAATAGAGCTGTCGGGCAGCGTGATGATCGGGGCGCCCGCGCCCGAGCCCGCCGTAATCCCCACTTCCAGGTTGCTTGGATTGCTCTTCGATGGCACTGCCGTCAGAGTCGACACTGTCGCGCCCATCACCAGCGGCTGCCCGTTGGCGACGAAGACATCGATGCTGCCATTAGACTGCGCCACCGTGGACACTTTCATCACACTGTTTAAATTCGAGACTAGCTGATCGCGCTGATCGAGCAAGTCGTTGGCCGGTTGGCCGGTAGCGCCCTGGACCTGGGTAATCGATGCGTTCAGCACGGAAATCTGGGCGGCATAAGAATTAGCCAACTGGACGTTGGTGGTGATCTGCGAATTGACCGAATTATTGCTGGTGGTCATCGTGGCGGCCAGACTTTGAAAACTCGCCGACAGCGTTTGCGCGCCGGATAAGGCGGCCTGACGCGAAGAAGCAGAACTCGGATTCGCCGTCAGCGACTGCAAACCGGCGAAGAAACTTGCCAGTGACGTCGTCAATCCTGCGCTGGAATTGCCGACCACATTGTCAATCTGGGTGATTTCATTGGTGTAAGCGGTGTAAGAACTCACAGAACTCTGTGCGCTCATGACTTGCGAGTTCAAAAAACTGTCGCTGACACGCGTAATAGAATTGACGACAGTGCCGTCGCCAATAAAACCGCTGCCAAAATTTTGGCCGCCGGCACTGGCTTGCTGCACCACTTGCCGGGAATAACCAGGCGTCGAGGCATTGGCAATATTGTGGCTGGTAGTGGCAAGTTGTGTTTGCGCGGCAAACAAAGCGCTTTCGCCAATACTCAAAATATTTGACATATATTCTTTCTACATGGGATCACTGATGTCAACGGCAGATTTCAGCAAAACTTTAGGGTCTGCAATCGCGACGACGGCGATCTCTATGATTGCTTAATGATCTGGGTCAGTTTTTCGGCATAGCGCGGGTCGGTCGCGTAACCGGCACGCTGCAAACCTTGCGCAAAGCCGGTCATGTCCTGTGCGCTGGCCAACACTTTTTCATAGCGCGGATTACTACGCAGCAGGCTGGCGTAATCCTTGAATGAATCCTGATAGGAGTCGTAGGCGCGGAATTTCTGGACTTTGCGGGTGGCCACGCCATGCACGTATTCGGTCGTGGTTGCTTCGACAACTTTTCCCTTCCAGTCTGCGCCGGCCTTGATGCCGAACAAATTGTTGCTGGAAGTACCATCCTTGTTCTGCACCACGTGTTTGCCCCAGCCACTTTCAAGCGCTGCTTGCGCCATCATGAATTGGGCTGGAATACCGGTGCTCTGGCTGGCCTCTTCGGCCGCCGATGTGACATTGTTCTGGAACGCCGCCACATGCGCCGGCCGCGCGTCACGGCGCTGCTGCTGCGACTGTTGCTGGCGCTTGCCGCTGCTTTCCCGGCTGGTGTCCATCAGTGTGTGATTGATCGGCAACATCCCGTGGTGCGCATCGTCGGCGCTTTTGTGCGATGCACCGAACGGCAGCAGCATGTGGCCGTTGGCGGACTTGCCACTGAGGCCGGCACTGGCGCTCAAGCCGGTATCGCCAGCGGCCGCATCATCGGCGTTCGGATCCGTGCCCTGCGCCGCATCCAGCGCCGCCTTGCCTTTATTGACGGTCAACTGACGCACCAGCACGTCGGCCAGGCCGACGCCGCGCTGCGCCAGCGACTGGCTCATTTGCTGGTCCAGCATGGCCGTAAATTGTTTGCTTTGTTCTGAATCGAAGGGACCGTCCTGCGGCGTGGCGTCGCGCATGCTTTTCATCACGATATTCAGGAACATCGCTTCGAACTGCTTGGCCGCAGCCTTGATCCCTTCAGGCGAATTTGGATCATTGCGGATCGCATTTTTAAGGCCGCTGATACTAGACGTATCGGTGGCCAGCCCGCTGGTGATATTAAAATTGCTGGAAGACTCAAGCGCCATGGTTTAGATGATATCCAGATCGGCATGCAATGCGCCTGCCGCTTTCATCGCCTGCAGGATTACCAGCAAATCCTGCGGCGTGGCGCCGACTGAATTAAGCGCCTTGACTACATCGGTCAAGGAGGTACCGCCCTTGAGCTGAATCACCTTGCCCGGCGTCGCATTGATCGAGATTTGCGCATTCTGCGTCTGAACCGTAGTGCCGTTCGAAAAAGCACCCGGCTGACTGACCGAATTATCGGTACTGATGACCACGGTCAGATTGCCGTGCGATACGGCGCAGGTATCTAAGGTTACCGCCTGATTCATCACCACCGAGCCGGTGCGGGCGTTCAGAATGACGCGTGCGCGTACCCATGCCGGCGTGACATCGATGTCCTCCAGCGCACCGATGAAGTTGACCCGGTCATCGCTGGAAATGGGCGCGCGAATACGGATCACACGTGCATCCACCGCCATTGCCGTACCCGAACCGTAACGTTGATTGACCGCATTGACCACGCGTGAAGCGGTGGCGAAATTGCTTTCGTTGAGTTCCATGTTGATCGAGTCGCCCTGCGTGATGGCGCTCGGCACTGCGCGTTCGACTGTCGCGCCGTTGTTGATCAAGCCGACGTCCAGATGATTGACCTGCACGCTGCTGCCGGCCGCGGCTGCACCCACGCCGCCGACAACCAAACTACCTTGCGCCATCGCATAAATTTGTCCATCGGCGCCTTTGAGCGGCGCCAGCAGCAGCGTGCCGCCGCGCAAACTTTTTGCATTACCCAGCGAAGAAACGGTGACCGGCAAAGTCTGTCCGGGCTGCGCAAAGGGCGGCAGCGATGCCGTCACCATGACAGCGGCGACGTTCTTCAATTGCAGGCCGGTCGTGGTGGTCGGCAGGTTCACCCCCAGTTGTTGCAACATGCTGACCACACTTTGCACGGTAAATGGGGTTTGCGTGGTTTGGTCGCCGCTGCCGTCGAGACCGACCACCAGACCGTAGCCAACCAGTTGATTCTCACGAACGCCCTGAAAACTGGCCAGATCCCGCAAACGCTCGGCATGGCCGGCACTGCTCGCCAGCAGCGAAGCCAAGCCGCATAACGACACCAGCAACACTTTACGAAACGAGCCAAACCGGACGCGACTGCTGTTCATGACAACTCCAAATAAAACGATACTTAAAACAATATTTAAAACGGTATTACGCTGAGGAAGAAACGCGATAACGACGAGGTGATTTCGGCCATATCGATGCGGCTGCTGGTGCGGTATTCGACTTTGGCGTCGGCCACTTGCGTCGAAGACACGAAGTTGCCGCTCTGTACCGAGTCGGGGCTAATGACACCGGAAAAACGCACGAACTCGATGCCCTTGTCGAGCGAAACC
>DATMOE010000282.1:0-4551 GCA_035568435.1 Herbaspirillum sp.
GATACGGGCGCAGAATGCATTGGCAGCCAGTTTTTCGGCGTCGCTTCTTTTGAAATTCCATCCCAATGATGAAAGTAACTTGAGAGAAGAATTCAAAAAAGATATTTTAAGTGGCGCCCATTCCTATCTGGAATTTTTTGATGAGCATCATCTCGATCCGGGTTACGAGCCTGCCCTCTACAACTTTGGCAAATATATTGTCGTCAATCCCTCCGCGGCCAGCAGATACATTGAGCAATTCAGAGGCGCGGACAAATTGGTGCGTATAGCGCTCAACTGAAATAGAGAACACCGGTCGAAGTGCCAGCCAAAACAAGAAAGGGTTAGCGCCAATTACGGCGCTAACCCTTTCTTACCTATCGATCCATCCATGGAAAGTTGATCCTGACCATTGATAGTAATAATTAATGATTTTAAATAATTTAATTAATTATACAAATGGTTGTGTTTCATTTATTGTTTGTTCTCACCAACCTTTTTATTTAATTAAATTCAGCGAGGAAATAAATGTCTCTTATCAATACCACAATCAAACCGTTCAAAGCCAACGCCTACCATAACGGCAAATTCATCGAAGTCAGCGATGCAAGCTTGAAGGGAAAATGGTCGGTTTTCGTATTTTATCCTGCTGACTTTACCTTCGTCTGCCCGACCGAACTGGAAGACCTGGCTGATAACTACGCTGCGTTCCAAAAGCTGGGCGTTGAAATCTATGGTGTGTCGACCGACACCCATTTTGCGCACAAAGCCTGGCACGACACTTCGGACGCGATCAAGAAAGTGAACTATCCACTGGTCGGCGATCCGACTGCCACGCTGGCGCGCAACTTCGACGTGCTGATCGAAGAAGAGGGCCTGGCATTGCGCGGCACCTTCGTGATCAATCCTGAAGGCCAGATCAAGCTGTGCGAAATCCATGACAACGGCATCGGCCGCGACGCATCGGAATTGTTGCGCAAAGTCAAAGCGGCGCAATACGTTGCAGCGCATCCAGGCGAAGTGTGCCCAGCTAAATGGCACGAAGGCGACGCCACCCTGACACCGTCGCTGGACCTGGTCGGCAAGATCTAAGACCTAAACAGTAGTCGTCTCTTGTTTTACTTCCGAGCCCGGCAACGGGCTCGGATGGGCAACTGCGCTCTGACGCATTGCCATTCATTTAAAGAAAGTGGAAACCATCATGTTAGATGCCAATCTCAAAGCCCAATTGAAAAGCTACCTGGAACGGGTCGTGCAACCGATCGAGATCGTGGCATCGCTCGATGGCGGCGACAAATCGCGCGAGTTGCAAGGGCTGCTGCAGGAAATCGCCCTGTTGTCGGATCGGATCACCTTGATCGAGCGTACCGATGACAACGAACGCAAGCCTTCCTTCGCCATTAACCGGCCAGGCGAACAAACCGGCATCCGGTTTGCCGCGATCCCGATGGGCCACGAATTCACGTCACTGGTGCTGGCATTGCTGCAGGTCGGCGGCCATCCGGTGAAACTGGAAGCATCCGTCATCGAACAGATTCGCAATCTCGATGGCGACTACGCATTCGAAACCTATATTTCGCTGTCCTGCCAGAACTGCCCTGAAGTCGTGCAGGCCTTGAATGTGATGTCGCTGATCAATCCGCGCATCCGCCAGGTCACGATCGACGGCGCATTGTTTCAGGACGAAGTGGCGCAGCGCGAGATCATGGCGGTTCCCACGACTTATCTGAATGGCGAAGTCTTCGGACAAGGCCGTACCAGCGTCGAAGAAATCCTGGCAAGGTTGGATACCGGCGCCCATGCGCGCAAGGCCGAAGAGCTGAGCGGCAAGGCGCCGTACGATGTATTGATCGTCGGCGGCGGCCCTGCCGGCGCTGCTGCGGCCATCTATGCGGCGCGCAAAGGCATCCGCACCGGCGTCGTCTCCGAACGTTTCGGCGGCCAGGTGCTCGATACGCTGGCGATCGAGAACTTTGTGTCGGTGCAGGAAACCGAGGGGCCGAAGTTTGCGAGCGCACTGGAACAGCATGTGCGCAGCTACGAGGTCGATATCATGAATGTGCAGCAAGCATCGGAACTGGCGCCGGGGAAACTGATCGAAATTAAGCTGAAAGGCGGCGGTTCACTGAAAAGCAAGGCAGTGATCCTGGCGACCGGCGCGCGCTGGCGGCAGATCAATGTGCCGGGCGAAGACGAGTACCGCAATCACGGCGTGGCGTACTGCCCGCACTGCGATGGCCCGCTGTTCAAGGGTAAGCGCGTTGCCGTCATCGGCGGCGGCAATTCCGGTGTGGAAGCCGCTATCGACCTGGCCGGCATTGTGGCGCATGTCACCTTGATCGAATACGGCGACACGCTGCGGGCGGACGAGGTATTGCAGCGCAAGCTGAGGAGTTTGAAGAACGTGACCGTGATCAAATCGGCGCAAACCACGGAAATCACCGGCGACGGCAAAAAAGTCGATGGCCTGGTCTACAAGGACCGTACTACCGAGGCGATCAAGCGGATCGAGCTCGAAGGGGTGTTCGTGCAAATCGGCCTGGTGCCCAATACCGAATGGCTCAAAGGCACGATTGCATTGTCCCGTCATGGCGAGATCGAAGTCGACGCCAGGGGCCAGACTTCCATTCCGGGCGTGTTTGCCGCCGGCGACGTGACAACGGTGCCGTTCAAGCAGATCGTGATTGCCGTCGGCGAAGGGGCGAAAGCATCGTTGAGCGCATTCGATTATCTTATCCGTAGTGCGGATGAAGAGATGGATGTCGAGCAAGGCGAAACCATCGCCGCGTAAAACACCGCCTGGGCGGCATTTGAACCGCCCAGGCGCGTGCAGTATTGGTTAGAAGATAGCAAGGAATTATCATGCACATGTCCACTGAAATGTTGAAGCAGGAAATAGAACCCGAACCAGAACCCGAACCACAACCGCTGATTACCGGGAATTCCCGCCTGCATCGTGCGGCCGTCGATCTACTGGGGCAGGCAGGTATTCGGATCAACGGGAACAATCCGTGGGACATGCAGTTGAAGCGTCCCGGCGTGCCCGAGCGCGCTTTTTCTCAAGGCAATCTGGGGCTGGGTGAAGCCTATATGGATGGCGCGTGGGACGCCGAAGCGCTCGATGAATTTTTCGCGCGTCTGCTGGCAACCGGCTTGACCAATAAAATCCAGCCCTTGCGTCTGCTGGGCCATGCATTGATGGCCAAATATCTGAACCGGCAGAACATCAAGCGTTCCAAAAAGGTCGGGGAAGTACATTACGATCTCGGTAATAATTTCTATACGGCGATGCTCGATTCCCGTTTGACTTACACCTGTGGTTATTGGGAAAAGGCAAGCAATCTGGAAGAGGCGCAGGAAGCCAAGCTCGACCTGATTTGCCGCAAGCTGCAACTCAAGCCCGGCATGAGGGTTCTGGACATTGGTTGCGGATGGGGCAGTTTCATGTCGTATGCGGCCCAGCACTACGGTGTGCAAGCGGTGGGCGTCAGTATTTCGAAAGAGCAGGTTACGTGGGCAAAGCAGCGCTATCAGGGCCTGCCGCTGGAATTCCGGCTGCAGGACTACCGCGAAGTAGATGAACGCTTTGACGCCATCGTCAGTATCGGCATGTTCGAACACGTTGGACACAAGAACTACCGCACCTATATGGAAATGGCGCATCGGTGCCTGAACCGGGGCGGACTGTTCCTCTTGCACACGATAGGAAAGAACCAGCGCAAGTCGGTATCGGACCCTTGGATCGATAAATATATTTTTCCGAACGGCGAGTTGCCGTCGATCGGCCAAATCGGGGACGCGCTGGATGATTTGTTCGTGGTCGAAGACTTGCACAATTTCGGGGCCGATTACGATAAGACCCTGATGGCCTGGCATGCGAATTTCGAGGCGGCATGGCCGTTATTCAAAAAGCGTTTGGGAACGCGTTTCTATCGGATGTGGCGTTACTACCTGCTCTCCTGCGCGGGCGCTTTTCGGGCGCGGGATATTCAGTTGTGGCAATGGGTGTTATCGAAGGAAGGCGTGCGTGACGGCTATCACCGGGAACGTATTTGATCGGTTGCGCGGTGAACATTAGCCAAGATGCTATTTTATTTTAGTGATTAAAATAAAATAGCATCTTGGCTAATTTTACCTTTATGAAACGGCAACCGGGCTCAAAGGCTCCGCTGTAATCAGCGACACTACCAAAAGGCTGATAAAAGAAATTTTTTTCTATTTGCATGCTAAAGAAACAAATAGTGATTACCATGACGGGATCATTACCCCTGCAATATTGGCATAAGCAACCGTATTTAATCCAAGAATAAGACATATAAATATGACTTTGCCTCTCTCATGCATGCCCCCCGTTGCTCGTTGCCAGATGGTGTATGGCGATGGCAAATAACGTGCAACTTCTGCTTCTGGACAAAGACCAGGTCGCACAGCTATTGGATCGGGATCAAGTGTTGCAAGCGGTGCGCGACGCTTTTTCCTTGCACAGCAAAGGGGAGGGACGTGTTTTCCCCGTGGTGCGGGAAGCGCTTTCCAGTGGCGGTATTTTCGGTATCAAATCCGGCGACGTGCAAA
>DATMOE010000283.1:0-3879 GCA_035568435.1 Herbaspirillum sp.
GTGTGTGAGCGGAACCAGTTCGGCAGGCCGATCATCCGATGGAAGCGCCCCCAATGTATTTGAATTGCGGGATTCAAGTTCTCTGGAAAGCTGCGTTAACGATCGCAATCCCCGGTTCACGCACAAGGGTATGAAAAAGGCCATTACCGGAATAAAGAGGAGCAGCGGAATAAGGGTATGCACAGCAAATCTTCCAGAAATTTCCTTTCTGGCGTCGAGCGATTGCGCTACCTGGATCGTATTGTCATCCGTGTGCCGAATATATAAGCCCCACCGCTCCCCATGCCATTGCTCAACGCTGAAGCCGGTTTTTGAGAAGCGCGGCAGCACAATGTCGGCATTCGATTGATAGATAGAGGTGTTATCACGATTCCATATTTGCAAAACAAAATCGTCCCGTCCAAGCGACAGTTTGAGGTTGATTTGCCGCGAATCCGCTTTTGTCACATTGGGTGGTATAGCAAAGGCGACGCGCTCCAACTGATGGTTAAACTTATCTCTCAACCTGATTCGATCGACGCCATAAGTAATGAGAATGAAGAGCGTACTCAGGATCAGCAGTGCCGACAACAACCAAAGCTGCAAACGGCCTTTGATCGAAAAACGAACGCTATTCATCAGCCTGCTTCATCAGCCAGCATATAACCTATGCCGCGTATGTTCCTGATAATCCCTGGCGAGAATTTCTTACGGAGCATATGGATATGCACCTCGATGGTATTACTCTCAACCTCATCGCCCCAGCCGTATATTCTGTCCATCAGTTGCGTGCGCGACAAAACGGCGCCGGGATTTTCGATCAGCGCGCTCAGAAGCGCCAGCTCGCGCGAGCCCAAGGTCGTGTTTTTCCCATGATAGAGTACGGCCATCGTGGATGGATCGAACGTGATGCCGCCATGCCGCAATACTGAACTTGTCCGTCCATTGCTGCGTCTGCAGAGTGCGCGGATACGCGCCGCCAGTTCGTCCAGATCGAACGGCTTATCCAGATAATCGTCCGCGCCGGCATCCAACCCCTCAATCCGGTTAACGACCGCGTCGCGGGCAGACAAAATAATCACCGGCATGTTGTTTTTGCCCGCTCTGAGTTGCTTTAAAACATCTAGTCCCGATTTACGCGGCAATCCCAAATCGAGCAAGAGCGCTGAATAGGATTCGGTAGCCAAAGCAGCTTCCGCGGCAAGTCCATCCTGTACCCAGTCGACAACAAAACCGTATTGATAAAATCCTTTGCGGATGCTATCACCCAGCATGGGATCATCTTCAACCAGCAGTAAGCGCATCGGTTTTCCTCGACATAATTACCAGGATTTCATAGACAGCGGCTTGCATACACATGCTTGTGTATGAAATGGACTTGTAAAGATAAGGAAGAAATGTGACCACTTTATTACATATATTTACGTCTGCATGGATCTGTCTTTTTTCCAGCGCCTTAATTCTCGCTTAATTTTCGCTACTTACTATCGACACTATTTGGCCGCCATTTCAATCAATTTCTCCGAGGAAAAAATGACTTTACAACGATGTGCCCGTTTCAAACCTCTGGCTGCCGCGCTCATAGCCGCCGCGCTCACCATGACTGCGGCGACGTCGCCTGCCGGTGCAGAAAATGCAGAGAATACAGAGAATACAACCGCCGAAACCGGCATGGCGACACCGATCAAACACTTGGTGGTGCTGTTCCAGGAAAACATTTCCTTCGACCATTATTTCGGCACTTATCCGAACGTGACGGCCAAGCCCGGCGAGCCGACTGTATTTACCGCGCGTCCAGGCACGCCGCGCGTCAACGGCCTGACCGCCGCGCTGCTTGAACATAATCCGAACAGCGCCAATCCGATGCGCCTGGATCGTTCCGACGCGCACACTTGCAGCATGGATCACAATTACGCGCCCGAACAACGCGCCTACCATGATGGCAAGGTGGATCGGTTTGTCGAGGAAACCGGCAACCATCATCCGGGCTGCGATCCAAAAGCCGTGATGGGCTACTACGACGGCGCCACAGTAACGGCCATGTGGAATTACGCGCAGCACTTTGCCCTGAACGACAATTCCTACGGCACGACCTACGGTCCTTCCTCACCGGGCGCGATCAATCTGATCTCCGGCCAAACCCATGGCGTGCAGGCCGACAGTGCCGGCCTGCACTCGAAAGGCGTGATGGATGGCACCGTCATCGGTGATGACCAGCCGCTGTACGATGACTGCTCAAGCAGCAAGACCCCGATTGCAATGAACGGCAAAAACGCCGGCGACCTGCTCAATGCAAAGGGCGTGACCTGGGGCTGGTTTGAAGGCGGCTTCCGAGCAACCTCGGTCGACGCCGACGGCAAGGCCGTCTGCGGCGCCAGCCATGCCGGCAGCGACGGCCAACTCCATGGCGATTACCTGCCGCACCACGAGCCGTTCCAATATTATTCGTCGACCGCCAATCCGCATCATCTGCCGCCTTCGTCGGTGGCCATGATCGGCAAAACGGATGCGGCCAATCACCAATATGATCTGAGCGATTTCTGGGCCGCGCTGGATGCGCATAATCTGCCGGCCGTCAGTTACCTCAAAGCGCCGGCCTATGAAGACGGACACCCAGGCTATTCCGGGCCGTTACAAGAGCAGCAATATCTGGTGGACACCATCAACCGGCTGCAGCAATCGCCGGAATGGAAAGATATGGCCATCGTCATCGCCTATGACGATTCCGACGGTTGGTACGACCACCAAATGCCGCCGACAGTCAATCCGGCCGGCGCCCCGGCCGCGCCGGGCACATGCGACCAGGCCGCAGCAGCAGCCGGCGACTATGTCGGCCGTTGCGGCTATGGCCCGCGCCTGCCGTTTCTGGTGATCTCGCCTTACGCCCGGGAGAATTTTGTCGATCATCACGTCACCGACCAAAGCGCCATTTTGCGTTTTATCGAAGACAACTGGAAACTGGGGCGGATCGGCGATGCCTCCTTTGACGAACGCGCCGGTTCCTTGCTGCACATGTTCGATTTCCAGCGCAAGACAGCCGCGCCGCAACTGATCCTCGACCGCCAGAGCGGACAGATAGCAACGCAATAATATCCCCCAAAAGAGTCGCACATGCCGCGGTTCAGACAATGTCTGACCGCGGTTTTTTTATGCCCATTTTTATTTTTTCAAGCAATTAATTTTTCCTTAATTTCCACTCCTTAACATCCACTCAAATTTTGTCGCCCATGTAAAAGCAAACCCCAAAAATTTGGAGAGGAGTGTTACCAATGAAGCATCCGCAACATTTGAAGCGCAGGAAAATAGCCGTTCTGGTATCGGGATTAATGATGAACACAGTGTTCACCGTCGCCATGGCCGCTGACGCCACGGCAACGCAAAATACCGACGCTGCGGCTGCTGGCGCAACAGCCACGAAAAATACCGACAACACAAATGTCACATCTCTTAACGAGGTGACGGTGAAGTCCAAGCGCAGCGCCTCCGCGGTCGCCCGCGCGCAGCAGGAAACCGCGCCGAACCTGGTCAATGTCCTGAGCTCGGAGGACATCAAAAAACTGCCGGACGTCAACGCGGCCGAAGCGATCCGCCGCTTGCCCGGCATTTCCATGGCGATGGGCAGTGGCGAAGGCCGCTTCATCAACATCCGCGGCCTGGACGCCGACCTGACCGCCACCACCTTCGGCGGCGTGCGCCTGGTGCCAACCAACGCCTCCTCGGTCTTCGGCGGCGGGCGTGCGGTGGAAATGGGCGTGATTCCGACCGGTATGATCGGCTCGGTCACGGTGACCAAAACCAACAAGCCGGAGCAGGACGCCGAGGCGCTCGGCGGCACGATCGAAATTACGCCAAAATCGCTGCCGGCTGACGGCAAAGGATTCCTGGACATCCATCTCGGCT
>DATMOE010000284.1:0-8899 GCA_035568435.1 Herbaspirillum sp.
CGGACGCCAGGTTGAAGGAAATGGTGACGGCCGGGAACTGGCTCTGGTGGGCGATCGAGAGATACGCCGTTTTGGTGGTATCGATCTTGACGAATGTCGACAGCGGTATCTGCTGCCCGGTGAGCGGCGAGGTGACGTACAGCTTGTCGAACAGGGCCGGATCGCTTTGCAATTGCGGCGTGATTTCCATCACGACATGGTAACTATTGATCTGGGTGAAGTATTGCGACACCTGGCGCTGTCCGATCGCATCGTAAATGGTGGCATCGATCACTGCCGGCGTAATGCCGAAGCTCGAGGCACGCGCCCGGTCGATGGTCAGTGTCGCCGTCGCTGCTTCATTTTGCTGATCGGTTGCGACGTCGCGCAGCTGTTCCAACTGTTTGAAACGGTTCACCATTCTCGGCGCCCAGCTATTCAATTCGTCCAGATCCGAATCGGTCAGTGTGTATTGATATTGCGTGCGCGATGGGCGTCCGCCGACCTTGATATCCTGGTTTGCCTGCATGAACAGATTAATGCCCTGCACCTTGGCCAATTGGGGGCGCAGCCGCGCAATCACTCGGTCGGCACTGGTGGTGCGGCCATTTTCAATCGATTTCAGGTTGATAAAGAAATTACCGGTATTGAATGTATTGGTGCCGGCGCTCATCCCGAAACTGTTGACATCAGGGTCTTTGCGGACGATATCGGCCAGCAGCAACATGCGCTTGTTCATCGATCCGAACGAGGTATCCTGCGCCGATTCCGCAAAACCGGAAATGATGCCGCCGTCCTGTTGCGGGAAGAAACCCTTCGGAATAATGACGAACAGCACGACGGTTGCCGCCAGGGTCGCAAAAAATACCATCAAGGTGATGAACTGATGCCGCAGCACCAGATGCAGACCGCGCTTGTAGCCGTTGAGCATCGCTTCGAAGCCATCCTCAAAAAGCTGATACAGCTTGCCATGCTTTTGATCGTGCGTATTTTTCAGGAAGAGGGAGCACAGCATCGGCGTTAATGTCAGCGAAACGATGACCGATACGGCGATCGTCAACGTCACCGTGACCGCAAATTCGCGGAACAGACGGCCGACGATGCCGCCCATCAACAGCAGTGGAATAAAGACCGCCACCAGCGACACCGAAATCGCAATAATGGTGAAACCGATTTCACCGGCCCCCTTATAGGCGGCTTCCATCGGCGACATGCCTTCTTCGATATAACGATAAATATTCTCCAGCATCACGATAGCATCGTCGACCACGAAGCCGACGGCGATGGTGAGCGCCATCAGCGACAAATTATCGATACTGAAGCCGACGATATACATCACGCCGGCCGTGCCCATGAGCGCCAGCGGCACGGTAATACTTGGGATCAGCGTGGCAGTGACATTGCGCAGGAACATGAAGATCACCATCACCACCAGGGCAATGGTCAGTACCAGTGTGAATTCAACGTCATTGACCGAAGCGCGGATGACTTCGGTACGGTCGATCAGGGTGTTGATACTGATCGCGCTCGGAATCGCGGCGCGCAACTTCGGCAATCTCGCTTTGATCAAGCCCACGGTTTCGATCACGTTGGCGCCTGGTTGCTTATTGATCGCCAGCAGCACCGAAGGGCCGCTGTTCAGGGTATTTTCAGGGCCAGCCGCCGCGCCCTTATAAGCCCAGGCCGACAACTTCGTGTTTTCCGGCCCGTCGATGGCTTGCCCGACATCCCGGACTCTGATCGGCGCGCCGTTTTTGTAGGCCAGCACCATGTCGTTCCATGGCGCAGCTTTGATCAATTGATCATTGGTATAGACGGTAAAGGACTGATTGGCGCCATCGACTGTTCCTTTAGGCTGGTTCACGCTGGTGGCGGCGACGACCGCGCGGATATCTTCCAGGCTGATGCCCAGCGTGGCGATCTTGGCCGGATCGACCTGAATGCGGATCGCCGGTTTTTGCTGGCCGTGAACTTGCACCAAGCCCACACCTGAAATTTGGGAAATCTGTTGCGCCAGAATATTTTCGGCGTAATCGTCAACCTCGGTCATCGGCAAGACATCCGAGCGCACCGACAAAATCATCATGGCCGTATCGGCAGGATTGATCTTGCGGAACGTCGGCGGACTCGGCAAACCGACTGGCAACTGGCCGCTGGCGGCATTGATCGCGGCCTGTACATCGAGCGAGGCGGCATCGATATTGCGGTTTAAATCGAATTGCAAGGTGATTTGCGCGGTGCCCAGCGAGCTTTGCGACGTCATTTGCGACAGTCCGGCAATCAGCGAGAATTGACGCTCCAGCGGTTGGGCAACGTTCGAGGCCATGGTCTCGGGATTGGCGCCCGGCAAGGTGGCCGATACCAGGATGGTTGGGAAGTCGACTTGCGGCAGCGGCGCTACCGGCAATAGCGGAAAGGCCGCGATCCCGACCAGCAGGATCGCAATCGCCAGCAGCGAAGTCCCGATAGGACGTTTAATGAAACCGGCGGATATGCTCACTTGGCAGATCCTTTCGCTGCGGGCGCGGCTGGCTGGATTTGCTGGGTTTGCTGTTCTCTGATATGCGCGCCCGGTTTCAGCTTGTACTGACCGTCAATGACCACGCGCTGACCTGCGTCCAGCCCCTTGGCGATCACAGCGATGCCATCCTGAATCCGCGCCACTTGCACCGGCACGATCTGGGTAGTTTCATCGGCCCCGACCAGATAGACGTAAGTGCCATCCTGATTACGCTGAAT
Organism: Herbaspirillum sp.; assembly: GCA_035568435.1. Taxonomy (GTDB): domain Bacteria; phylum Pseudomonadota; class Gammaproteobacteria; order Burkholderiales; family Burkholderiaceae_D; genus Herbaspirillum. The sequence continues at coordinate 2,719 of DATMOE010000284.1, forward strand.
GGCCGAGGAGGGCAGCGTCAACGCCGGCTCGCTATCTTTGAGCAATAGTTTGACGTTTACATATTGACCCGGCCACAACTGGTGTTGCGCATTGGCGAAGCGGGCCTTGAGCTGGACCGTGCCGTTGGTGGTGTCGATCTGGTTGTTCAATACAATCAGCTTGCCTGTGGCCAGCGCTTGATCGCTGTCGCGCGGCGCTGCCACCACATTGAGTGCGGCGCCGGTCAATTGCGCGTGGTTGATGGCCGGCACGCTTTCTTCCGGCAGGGTGAACAGGACGGTAATCGGATCGATCTGGTTGATGACCACCACGCCGTTGGCATCGGTGGCATGCACGATATTGCCGGGGTCGACCAGACGCACGCCGACCCGGCCGCTGAGCGGTGCATTGATGGTGGTGAAGCTGAGTTGCACCTGCGCAAAGTTGACTTGCGCTTCATCGGTTTGAACCGCGGCGATCAATTGCGCCACCAGCGCCTTTTGGGTATCGAGCTGTTGCTGTGTAGCGGCGTCCTGCGCAAGCAGTGTGGTGTAGCGCTGCAAATCGATTTTGGCATTGCCCAATGAGGCCTGATCTTTGCTCTTTTGCGCTTGCGCTTGCGCCAATTGCGCCTGCAGGGTGCGCGGATCGAGCTCGGCCAGCATTTGTCCGGCTTTCACATCCTGGCCTTCGGTAAAGCCGACTTTGACCAGTTGACCATCGACGCGCGTCTTGACCAGCACGCTGGCGTTGGCGGTGACGGTGCCCACGCCCACCACATAGAGCGGCACGTCCTGGCTTTTTACCAGTGCAGTGGTGACGGAAACGGCAGGCGGCGCGGCCACCGGTTGCGGCGCCGAGCGATGTGTGAAATACCAGCCGGCGCCGAGCAGCGCGACAAGAGCCGCGCCTATTAATAGGTTGGAACGTTTTGCAGGAGAAGAGGTAGTCATCCGTGAACTCATTATCTTTATTAGTTTGTATGGTCGGAAACAGCGGGGGTGACGGCTGTGGCAACAGGCGGGACGGAAGCAGAAGCCGGAGCGCCGACATGCCAACCGCCGCCGACGGCTTTGATCAGCGTAACGCTGGCCAACAGTTGCCGCCCGAGTAATTGCACTTCAGTGCGCTGCGCCACCAGCGATGCCGCTTGCGTCGTGACGACGACCAGATAGCTGGCGGTGCCGGCGCGGTATTGGCTCAGCGCCAGGCGCTCAGCCAATTGTGCGGCTGCGACCGCTTGCATTTGTACCGCGTTTTCCTGATCCAGCACGCGCAAGGTCGATAGATTGTCCTCGACTTCCTGGAAGCCGCCCAGCACGGTTTGCTTGTATTGCGCCACCGATGCGTCGAAGACGGCAATGGCCTGGGCGGTGCGTGCCGAGCGGAAGCCGCCGTCGAACAGCGTGCCGGCCAGTGTTGCACCCAAAGACCAGACCCGGCTTGGCGTATTGAATAATTGTGCAAATGCGAGACTGCTGTAGCCGCCGCCGGCGCCCAGTATCAGTGTGGGGAAGAACGCCGCTTTAGCGACGCCGATCTCGGCGTTGGCGGCGGCTGCCAGCCGCTCGGCGCTGGCGATATCCGGGCGGCGTTCAAGCAGATCGGAGGGCAGGCCGGTAGGAATTTGCGGTAGCGTTGCCTGCATCGCGGCATCGGCGGGAGCGGCATCCAGCGTCAATGCGGCGGGCGGTTTGCCGATCAGAATGGCGATCGCATGTTCCAATTGATTGCGGGTGGCGTCCAGATCGATCAACTGCGCCTGGGCGGTCAGCAATTGTGTTTGCGCTTGCGCCACATCGGAGCGCAATGCGACGCCGGCCTGATACTGGTTAGTGGTCAATTGCAGCGAACGCGTGTAGGCCGCTACGGTGCGCGCATAGAGATCCTTCAACTGATCGGTGATGCGCAATTGCAGATAATCCTGCGCCAGCGTGGCCTGGATACTCAGCCGCGCCGCAGCCAGATTGGCGGCGCCGGATTGGCTGATGTCGTCGCCGGCTTCCACCGAGCGCCTGATTGCGCCCCAGATATCCGGTTCCCATGACGCATTCAAATCGACGCTATAAGTGTCCCCCAGCTTGGGGCCGCTGGTGTTGCTGTTGGTTTGCGCGCGCTGTGCGCCGGCAGATGCGCCTACGGTGGGCCAGAACCCGGCGCGCGCGGCCTGTGCCGCGGCCTGCGCCTGGCGATACTGGGCTTCTGCAAAGCGGATATTTTGATTGGCGGCGTTGGCTTGTGCGATGAGATCGTTCAACACCGGATCGCCATAGGCTTCCCACCAGCGCTGATTGTTATCGATCTGCCCGGGCTGGGCGGTTTTCCACGGCCCTTGTTCTTTATAGGCGACCGGTATGTCTATTTGCGGACGCACATAATCGGGGCCGACGGCGCAACCTGCAAGCGCCAGAAAAAGGGGGAGTACAGACCAGACGACAGTCTTGCGGGCAGTCTTGTATCCGCGCGGCGGCGGCAGTGAAGGGGAATAGTCTGGATGCATTCGAGCTTGATTCACACTGACGGTCGATGGAAATGAACCTGCCGTGGCCGGTCCGCATGGATGTTCGACTTCACTGTACTCGTTGCTGCTCGTCAATAGGCTGACGGAAATATGACAAATTTGTCATATTCATACTATTTACACTTTATTTTGACGCTTGTGTTAACTCGTATTTGAACGCATGCCCCGTTGTGGAATTTCCAGGGCTGCGGTGCTTTTCGACGGGGAACCGGTAGTAAAAGGTCTCGTGTTGGAAGAAGGCGAGGAGGGCGGATGCGAGGGGGGTAATTCAGAGAAATAATTTCAACATGATGGCGAGGACACCTGCTAAATTGAAGCCCGTCATCCACTTTAGTAAGTCTAGTTGGCCTTGTATTCCCGCAAATCTCGTCTCTATTCCGCAGAATTTTTTATCGCTTTCTCCGCATCGTGTATGCAGCTCCGATTTCATTTCGGATTTGAACGCACTTAAGTCAGATCTGAAATCGCTGAGATCAGATTTTATTTCAGATTTGAACGCGCTTAAATCAGAGCGCCTGACCAGTTCATTGCCCATAAAAGCGGTTAAAGCTTTGGTGTGGGCTTCAGCCTGCCGGTAAGTGATTCCCGATGCAGTCAATCGCTTGACGTAATCATGCGTATCTAAAGAAGTAATTGCCATAAAAATCCCATGTTGAAGTCATGCGCATGACAATAATGTCAAGGTGCCCGAGGCAATGACCTTAAAAGAATCCGCATGGAATATATATAGCAATCTTTGCAGGTAGTCGCCATTTTCAGATTTGTATGGGACTACCTGGCGCGGCCTTATCGACCGATTAGCAGCGTCGTTTAATTGTAATCGGTGGAAAGGGTCACTTCTTTCCAAGCCGCGATTTCAGCTTGCAGAGCATTCAATTTTTCGCTGACCAGGGTGTAAGAATCAAGGCCCAGCAATAGATGCGCCGGCGGGTTGGGGGCCGCGATGAGTTGCAGGATTGCGTTTGCCGCCTTGGCCGGATTGCCGGGTTGCTTGCCGCTGATTTCTTGGCGTCGTTTGCGCAGCGGATCGAATACGGTGTCGTAATCGCTGATCTTGCGCTCGGTGCGCACCAGCGAGCGGCCTGCCCAGTCGGTACGGAATGCGCCGGGTTCAACCGCGGTTACGTGAATGCCGAGCGCTTTGACTTCCTTGCCCAGCGTTTCGGAAATGCCTTCCAGCGCAAACTTGCTGCCGTGATAAACGCCCACGCCCGGAAACGTCGTGATGCCGCCCATCGACGTAATATTAAGAATGTGGCCGCTGCGGCGGCTGCGCATTGCAGGCAGCACGGCTTGCATCATCGCAACGGCGCCGAACACATTGACTTCGAATTGGCGGCGAATATCATCCAGCGAAGATTCCTCCAGTACGCCTTCGTGGCCATAGCCGGCGTTATTGATCAGGACATCGATCGCGCCGATTTCGCGCTCGATTGCTGCGACCGTCGGCGCGATGGCAGGGGTGTCGGTGACATCGAGAATCTTGCCGATTGCGCGCCCCGGACTCAGGCGATTGAATGCAGCAAGGTCGGCTTCGTTGCGCACCGTGCCTACTACGCGATGGCCGGCGGCCAGCGCCGCTTCGGTGATCGCCCGGCCGAAGCCGGATGAAACGCCGGTAATGAAAAATAGTTTCGATTGTGATTGGGTCATTTTGCTGCTCTTGGTTGGGAAATAAAGTGGATGCGTTCTAGACAAATCCAGCGAGTGGATAGTAGAAATATAATGCGTTTTTCAAATAGCTGCAGGCGGCTTGAAGCCGCTCTGCTATATGCTTCACATCAAGCTTCCCCTCAAGCTTCAGATCAAGCGCGCGGCACGAATCGCATCGCGGCCGAATTCATGCAATACCGCAAACCGGTAGGCTTTGGCCCGTCATCGAACACATGGCCGAGATGGGCATCGCAAAGACGGCAGGAAATCGCATCGCGCTCCATGCCGTAGCTGTTATCGGCTGATTTGACGATATTGAGCGCCGAGATCGGTTGCCAGAAGCTCGGCCAGCCGGTGCCCGATTCGAATTTCGTCTTCGAATCGTATAACGCGGTGTCGCAGCAGATGCATCGATATAGGCCGTCGGCATGGTTGTTCCAGGTTTTGCCGGTAAAGGGCGCTTCGGTGCCTGCGTGACGCGTGACCTGATACGACTCCTCGGATAGCTGCTTGCGCCACTGCGCATCGGTCTTCACCAGTTTGGGAACGCGGGCGGTCTTTTCGCTTTTGCCGGCCGCCGTAAAATATTCGATGGTCACGTCAGCGGAGGCCGACGCCGGCAAGGTCGCGGCGACGGCTCTGCCGAGAACGGTGTTGGCAAATGCGAAGGCGATGCCGTATTGCAGGAGGGCGCGGCGTCCCGCTTTGGTTTCAGGGTTCGGTGAATTCATGATGGCTGGCTCCTTAGCCGAAGGTAAAGGCAAACGCTTGTGCGCCGCCGTCTGGAAATTCGATGGAAAAAGTATGCTCGCCAACGTCACCCGACTGGCGAATTAATTGATATAAACGTTGTTCCGTGATGATGCCGTTGCCGCTCGCATCGGTATCGACGCCATGATTGTGGGCCGGCGCTGCGCCATCCAGCAATACGTGGAAACGCAGCGGTTTGCCATTGATGCCGGGGCCGAGCACCAGGTGCAGATCACGGGCCCGGAAGCGGAAGGCGATGGCGCCCGATGCGCCGCTCAGCATGGCTTTTTCTTCGGTGACGCGCCAATCGCCGGTCAAGCCCCATTGATTGCGTTGCAGCGTCGCCGGCAACACATAATTTTTGGGCTTGCCGCGCGCAAATCCGCCTGGCGACACAAAATTTTCCGCACGCTTGTAACCGACATAGGTTTCCGGCGATTGCACGTCGGCCTGGTCTGACGCAGCCTGGATACCGGATGCGGCAGCGATGCTTGCGTTACCCGAAATAGCCGGCGGCAAATTTCGCGCACCCGCTTCGGTAAGCAGGCGGCGAATGATTTGTTCCGATTCCGCGTAATTGCCTTCGCCGAAATGGTGTGCGCGGATATTGCCCGAAGCATCGATGAAATAGTGCGCAGGCCAATACTGGTTGTTGAAGCGTTGCCAGATGGCGTAGTCGTTATCGAGGGCGACTGGATAGGCAACGGCCAGTTCTTGCACCGCATGCTGGACGTTTTTCAGGTCTTTTTCGAATGCAAATTCGGGCGCATGGACGCCGATGACGACCAGACCGTAATCCTTGTATTTCGCATACCAGGCTTTGACGTAGGGCAAGGTGCGCAAACAGTTGATGCAGGAATAGGTCCAGAAATCGACCAGCACGACTTTGCCGCGCAAGGCTTGCGGCGTCAGCGGCGGCGAGTTCAGCCAGGTAGTCGCGCCGGCCAGCGAAGGAAGACTGCCTTCGATCGGTAATGGGCCACTTGGGCTATTTTCTTTCACCTCTGCCGTCGCGCTGCTGCTGGTTTTTGCATTGGCGGGCGGCGCAATCCGCTCGATCAGCGATTGCTCCAGCCGGTTGGTGCTATTCAAGGATAAGCGCGTGAGGATATTGGTATCCAAGCCGAGGGCGATGGCGGCCACCGCGAGCAACACGGTAGTGCCGAGGCCGCGCCGTATCCATTCGCTGGCGCCGAGCGACTTTTTCATGGCGGCAAACACGCGCCCGCCGGCCAGGATCGCCACACCCAGCGAGGTAGCAGCGCCGGCAGCATAGG